>NZ_BAAGDE010000050.1:0-45145 GCF_054660795.1 Mycobacterium sp. MUNTM1 | reverse complement strand
GCTCGTCGTTGCGGGGGGTAGGGGGGTAGAGAGATTGGTTCTTATAAGGAAGGCGCCGCGAAAAGGTGACCGAATCGACCTCAGACCGGCGGCTGCTATTGGTCATGACGCGGCCCTCGCGATCCCTCGCGAGCACGGCGACCTCACCAAGGAACTGCTCGTGGATCGCCACGAATGCCCGCCTGCTGCGACCGCGTGCGGGCCGATAGACAATCAGATCGTCGGCCGCCAGGCCCGCCAGGGCCCGTCCGATCGTCTTGCGGTCATAGCGGCGCCCACCAGCAGCCACGATCAGCTCAACGACCTGACCGAGTGCAACCCGGTCGTCGGCGACCCTGCTCCAGCCGCACAACAGCTTGAGCACGGCCGCCATGACGTGGCGCCGCGCCCCACGCAGACGCAGCTTTGCCACGTGTGCTTCCAGGCGTCCACGCACCAGCTCGGCATCGGAAAAGGCCACTCGCGGCCGGTACCGGCAAACGTGCCCGGCCTCGTTCCGGCGGCCGCGACACCCACAAAAATGATCTGCTTCTGCGCAGTTCACGCGATGTTTCCGCGCGACCCGACCCGGATATCTTGAATCGTGTTCTGGGTAAACGGTACCCTGGAACTTACCTTGCACGGTAAAAGTCCCTTCGAAGGTTGTCGAAGGGCAGCGGTAAAACGAGACCCCCGGAGTTCACTCCTCCGGGGGACCGCTTTCTTAAGAGCGGATCACCACCGGAAAACCGAGGCGGCTTGAGATTTCTGCGCTGCCCGATGTAGTTATCGATGTAGGACACGCAAACTGGTGCGCGCGTCCATCACTCACACAGCTGTGGTCCTCCCTTCATTGCGACTGAACTGATGTCCCGCAGCGGCGGCTAGCCAGATATCGGCACTGACCGCGCTGCAAAGCACCGCGGGATGCAGGCACGGTTGACGGTGAGGCACAGGCGGTTTCCTCATCGACAGGCCATGCCCCAAGCAGCAGCGCTGTGGCGCCGGCGCAAGGACCTGCATTGTGGGCAGGCGGGCCCAACGAGGACACCGAGGTCGCCCGCCACCCGCAACGGGTTGATGAAGCGCAGCGATGGCCGCCAGCCGCTGTTCAGCAGCCAAGCGCACACGAGTTGCTCTTCGCTGAAGTCCCAGCCCGCCTCGGGTCACGGCCCGCAGCGCTTCAACAACGGTCTCGAAGCACCGCGGCGCGTCAGATTCGTCATCGACGTAGGCCTGATCGCGCCGCGAACGCCGAACCGCGACGAACTGGTATGCAGAGACGAATGGGCTAGCCGGGGTCGACGGGGTGCTCACGCGGACCTCCGGATAGGGGCTTGATCTGCAGCCGCTGCCACAATCGATTCGGCCAGACGCTTGATGTGATTGGGCTGCGCCGCTGGCTGGGCAGTGCCGTTGTGGGCATCCGGCTCGATCAACTTGTCGGACTCCATCGACTTGATGTTCAGCGTGTCGAGAATGACCGGGTCCGAGCCGTCGTTCGTCACGCAGAAGTAGGCCAGGACACCACGTGTCTGGCCAGGTCGACCCAGTCGGCCGATCGCCTGCCGGTGCACACCGGGTGACCAATCGAGCTCACCAAAGACGAGGGTGGAGCACACATCCTGCAGACCGTCGAGGCCGGCGCCGGACCGCAGGGACATGATCAGAACCCGCGCGCCGCCCTTCGTAAAGGCTTCGACTGATTGATCTTTCGCGTTCGATGACTCGGTGCCTGTGTACATGACAGGCTTGAATTCCTTCAGCCGTTCCATCCAGATGTCGTAGACACTGCGATGCCAGCCCAGCAGCAGCACCTTCTCTTCACTGGACAGCAGCATCCGCACAAAATCAGCGACGAACGGCGCCTTCGACACCCCGGTGGCCTGCCGCAGCTTCCAATCCAGATCGCCCGACGCCTGCCACTTGGCACTGTTCGACGCGTCCGCTGACAAGATCAGACGCGCCATCTCTATGGCGTTGCCCGACAGCTCATTAAGAATGTTGCTGTCGGACGGGACGAGCTGCTCGATGCTCTCGATGGCCGGCAACTGGATACCGACGTCGGCGCGGGTACGGCGCAAGAACAGCCCGCGACGCGTCAGATGCGAACGCAGCGCCGCGGGGTTTTTGATGCGCACCTTGGAATCGCTGTCTCGGTAGGAGCCCGACCCCGACCATTCACGCAGGAACTCATCACGCCCACCGAGGCATCCGGGGCGCACGATGTTCATCACCGAGTACATCTCGCCACCGAAGTTGTAGACCGGGGTGGCCGAAAGTCCGCATACCGTAGCGCCTTTGGATACCAACTGCTCGGCCCCCTGGTACTTGTAGGACGTGGTGCGGCGCAGCTCCTGAATCTCATCGAAGATCACAGTGTGCACGTAATCGGCCAGCACCGGGCCCAGGTTGGCCAGCTTGGCGTAGTTCATGACGAGCAGGTCATAGGCAACGTGCTCACCGCCCTTGAAGATGCGGCGAAGCTCCTTTTTAGGGTCCGTGGATTTGAGCTCGACCCCGCTCAACTGCGGGTAAAACTTGTGCAGTTCGCGAAGCCACTGTCCAGGAAGCCCGGTGCGAGTAATTGCGACCGCGGGCCGCGCGGCAGGATCCTCCAACAAGGCTAGGGACATGAAGGTCTTGCCAAGCCCGAGTTCGTCCACAATCAGGGTCGATCCGGTAGTCCGCACCAGGTCGGTGGCCAGGCGCTGATACTCGCGCGGCGGCAACGCTGGAGTCAGCCAACCTGGTCCAGGGGTCAGGAACCCGGTTCCGGCCCGAAGCCGATCCACCAGGAGCTCACGTTCGTTCGCGGCGTGAGCGTGTGCGGCCAACTCTGCGCGGTCGGCGTCGGTCATCTCAAATGACCAGCGCTGCAACACCCATTCGATCTCCTGGGCCATCTCTTCGGTGGCGTTGACGGCCAAGGCCTCCGCCTTGGCGATGCGGATACCGGGCAGTAGGCGCTTGAGCCGCATCATCACATGAGGTTCAGCGGTGATGACCCACCAATGCTTCTGGCGACGAATAGTTCCTACCGTGCTCACAAGAGGCCCCCCAGATTGATAGCCAGAACAGGCTTGCGATGGATGATCGCGGGGATTCCCGCGGCCAACACGCGACGGCTGGACGCCAAGACGATGGCGTCGACCGCGTCATGCTCGGCGTAGCGGCCGAGCTGGCGCAGAACAGCGCTACGGGCCCCGGCGACCTTCACCTCGAGAGCTACCGAGACGCCGTCCACGTCCACCATGAAGTCGGGGCGATCGCGCCGAGACAATGCCCGTTCCCGCTCGGCTGAAAAGCGGCTGTGCAGCACTCCCCAAATCGCCTCTTGCAGTTCGATTTCGCTCGTCCACCGGTAGGTGAATCGGCTGAGGTGTTCTGCGACCGCAGCGGCCGCGTCCGCCCCGGGTGTGCTAGTGCTCTGGGGCATCGTCATGCCGCGCCCCCCTCAACACTGTCGAAGACGTTGACGATGCGACTGGTCTGGAGCTCGTGTACGTCAACGGGCGGAGAGTTATTTTGGTCCGGTCGGCTTGATCGGGGACAGCGATCAGCTCGGTGAGAAGGCGATCGATCGCGCTGGCGACCACCTGAGGCGCCTGCTGCGCGAGCATGTGTCCAGCGCCTCGTACGCAGACGTGCGTGGCACCAGGTATCTGCGCGGCGAGCTCGCGGGAGTGCACCGGTGGCGTGATCGGATCGGCGCTGCCGCTGATCACCACAGTTTGAGCGCGGACCGCCCGCAGGGATGCATGGGTGTTGAAGTCACGAAGCGCGGGTAGGAATCCCACAGCGGTCGCCGCCGGGGTGGTCGTCACAGCCGCGGCAGCCACCGCCGCCAGGGCGGCGCGCTGAGTCTGCCCGTAACCTGCGTGCCGGCTCAGCGCCGCGCACACGGGCGTCGAGAGGGTACGGAGCGCGTGCTGAGGGGTATGCGCAAGCAGCCGAGATAAACCGACGATCCCGGGGGTGGCCAACAGCCGGCCCAGCCCGCGTTCAGCAATTCGGCCGGCGGCTGTTGCCACCAATACCAAGCCGTCCGGATCGATGGGACGCTGATGGGTTTGCCGTGCGAGGTAGGACAGCGCGACCATGGCACCCAGTGAGTGACCGACAAGGATCACCGACCCGCTGACTTCGAGTTGTTCGATGGTGTCGGCCAGGTCGCCGGCGAGCTGGCCGGGTCGGTAAGTACTGATCGGCGCGGATTGAGACTTGCCGTGCCCGCGGTGGTCATAACCGATCACGCGCACGGCGCCGTCGTAGCGACGCTGCAGATAGTCAATGTGGTGTTGCCATGACAGTTGGGACAGGCAAAGACCGTGCAGGAAAACCACCGTCCGTTCAGCGGCTAGGTCGCCGTAGTCGCTGCAGGCCAGCTGCACATCGTCGGCTGTGGTGATACACCCATGCCATTCGCGATGCTGCTGCCTGACGGCCGCGGGAAACGCTGCGGCGGCGAAGGCGGGATTCGTGGTCATGTCAGAACCGCGCTCGAGTCGACGACGCTAAGGCGGCCAGTGGTGCCACCGGCAAGAAGCTGATCCGCGGTGCGCAGCAGCTGCGGCCGATCATCAATGCCTACGGTGGATGACCGTAATACCAAGTCGACCAAATGGTCGTTGCTACCTGGTCGCTCCTTGCGCGGCCGCACTGTCATGACAACACCCCCTGAATTAGAGTCACCCGTGGCACGCTGTCCATGAGCACTAAATCGGCTGCGAGGTCAGCCATCTCAGTGCGGATATCAAGTCCGGCTAGCTCACGCCAGCGCGCGATCGCCCAAGCGACGAAATCACAAGCAGCTGCTCGGAAGTGGACGATGATGGCGTTCTCGACATAGACCGCCGCATCGATAGCGTATGCAGCGCAATCGGATTGACCGCCACTATCGTGACGCGCGGCTTCTGCTGCACGCGCCGCTTGAAGCGCCGCGTCATACGCTGCGTCGGGCTGGGCGTCGCCGTCAGATTCGCGCCAACTTGCGATAGTCACGGCTTCGCGGGCATCCCGGCATTCGCCTGCATCCACGTGTTCGCCACGAGCGACACGTATGCATATTTCGGCTACCTCGCGGATCGCCCGGACCGAATCGCCTTCCCTGGTGGCTCGAATGAATCGCACAAGGCCCCACGCGGAATCGTTAAGCATGTCAGCGATCCAGAGGCACAGCAGCCGATCGGGCAATTCCACATTCGTTCCGATGGTCTGCAGAGCCAAATCGAACACACGTGCGCTGTCTTCTGGTGACAACACCCGATCGGGCGCAGGGCCGGCGAGGCTGTCGGTGAGGACTTGCACCAGACGCGCAAGCGCGGGTGCCGAGCATTCGGGGTAGTCGCTGATCTTGTCGTCACCGTTGAGGTGCGAGATCAGTGTCAACGGACAGCATTTCCCAGACCTCGGCCGATAGGCACCTCCGGTCAATACCATTGGATGCTGAAAAAGGTTAAATTCTGTCATGACAATCCTTTTCACCGGGCTCGTAGGTTCTTGACGTGCTGACTACTCGATGAGAGCTTCAGCTACGGATGCGCACTAGGCGACACCTCGCCGCCGGGAATTCGAGGTCAGTTGTGCGATCCCCCGGTCATAGAGCCGGCAGATCTGTTCGACGTCGGCCGCGTGATCGTTGTATTCGGTCAGGGTGGTACCGGCGGGCAAGCTGCGCCGAAGCGCCCTGATGAGCAATGCATACGGCACGGCCATCTCGGTTTGCTCCCACGCGACACTGGTGCAGCAGTAGATATCGTGGCCACGCCTGCGCCATTTCTTTTCGGCGATTCGCCTGGCCACCCGCAACGTGGCCGCCGCGACGGCGCGCAGCTCCGGCGGGTAAACCGGCGGCATTGAGCCCAGCCGAATCTCAGCGAGCACGTACGCGGCATCCAAGCATTCCTTCAGGGCATCGGTCGACTTGCCGGTGATCTCCTGACAAGGCACAGTCACTGCAGCACCGTCGATCTGGACGAGCCACCCGCCGAAGCTCACCGTGGTGATCGGTCTACGTGTGCGCGGATGCTCATAGCTGGCGACCTCGAGGTCGCTTCGGACGATGTTCATGAGATCCCCTGCCCAGCGAATCTGGTGAGATCCCATCGCCGAGTGTTGACGCGCCATTCGACGCGGATCCTCAAATCGTTGTCCCCTCTGAAAGGTTCGGCATACAGAATCGAGGCGGTCTCACGCATGATCCGCCTGACACCACGCACATCGGGAGGCTCAGGGCTAATCACATACCAGGTGAAGATCTCCGTCGGTGTGCACATTCGCCGCCAGCAGACCTGCGAAATGGACTCCCCCGCACTAGCTGCTAGGTGCGCGCGCAACGCATGGGCAAGCCGTCGTTCCCGTCGCAATTGAATCCAGTTCTGAATCGCCCAACGCCAGCGAGCGATCGGAGTTCCATTGGTTGGCACGGCATTTCACCTACTTCCGAACTCGTGATAACGACTGTGATGGATGCGTCCCCCGGGTTGTCGCACCGGACGAGCACCGTTGTTGCGGTAAGTCATGCGGCCCGCCGTTGCCGCTTCGGTGGGAATTTGCCGTAGGTGGCGATGTAGCTGAGCTTTTTGATCTTGCGTTGATATTTGCCACCCCGGTCGGTCTCGGAGACGGCGACACCGGCCCACACGCCACTAAGGTGGTAGGGCGTCTGGCGATAGAAATCGGTAGCCGCCTGGGCGCAACTCTGCAGAAACGGGCATGATTTGCAGGCGGCCTCAGCCCACGCCCAGCGGCTCTCGTCATGCCAGGCCTCAGGGTCAAATACGCACGGGCGCACACGGGATGCCACTGGCCGAGACACCGGCTGAGGGGCCGCGAACAGTGGCGGTTGGACGATGCTCGGGGCGCGTTCCACTGAATCACTGAGCAGCGAAGCTGGCGCAGTGCGCGGCGGGCCGGCTGGCATGGGTTCGAGATCCTCGAACAGGGCCGGTTGCATCAGCATCAAAGGGCCCTCCTTTCCAAGAGGGCAACTCGTCTTGCGAGCCACCCGACGTTGATGCACGACGTAAACACCGCCACGCCGTGAGCGATGATGGCGACGCGGTGATCAGCGACATCCGCTGACCAGTACATGCCAAATATCCGTTGCACCCCAGTGTGATTCACGGCCTCTTCTCCATCGCACTACGGAATTGCGCTACGATGTCGGCGATCCCTACCCGATCTAGGACCACAGGAACATCGCGCACGCCGACTGCAAGACGAGGATCTGCATCAGCGGCCGACAGTTTGGCTTTGACGTCCAACCGTGAAAGCACCGCGGACAGCGTCAGCATCAGGGGCGTATCCGGGCACACGACCGTCATGCCACGTCGACCAAACCGCGCCGCGGCATGAATAGCGCCACGACTGATGCCCAACGTGGCAGCGCTGCCTTGGCCAAATACCCAACGTCCGTCGCGAAAACCGAAACGCTCCAAGGTAACGAGAGGATCAGCGAGCACGACGCTACGGCCATCCCCACTAAGGCGCACCACGGTCGATCCTCGGCGGGCAAGCTGTTCGACTAACCACAACGCAGTGGGTGCGTGGTCGACGCGAATCCGGCCCCGACCGTCCGACCAGCGCACCGTCGGCACGAACGCCAGGAACGCCGCGACATGGCGTACAGCCACCGACGGATCTTCGTCGAGCTCGCACAAATGCTGACGCGCCGCGAGGACCACATCCGCAAACCCACCGTTGCTCGAAGCAGATCCGTTCGAGTTGCATTTGGCATGAGTCACGCTGATGCCCCCATCGCCACAGCATCGGCTGCGGTACTGTCCAGACCAGCAATGGCACATAACTGATCCATCGCCCCTGCCCACCCGGTGGCCTGATGTTCCGGCACAAACACGCCGGCGTAAAAGCCCGATTGCGCCTGGGTGAGAACCGCGTCCTCCGCACACTTGCGCAAGACCGGGCAGCGGCGACACATCTGTTCCAGATGCACCCGGACCGCCTGCGCCGGTGCATGATCCGGCGTCCATAAATCAGGAACGTCGGGCGTTTCAAGGCCACACACTGACCGCTTCTGCCACCGCAACCCAACACGCGTTCTCATAGCGACAACCCCCCAACTGCTGCAGAGACTGGAGCGATTTCGGCGACGAATCGCACAGAAGCCGCCGCAACGCGACCGGCCGCCGGCCGCGCGACGTCGCGGAAACAGATCGCCGACCACAGCGAATCGAACTCCCGCTTAACGAAGCCGAACGCCTCATGCGTCGACGACAACACCCGACCTGCAGGACCTACCGCCGCGCGCAACCTACGCTGTTCGGCCAGCGCAACGCGACACCGCTCACGAACAGATCCAGCCGGCTCATACAAATCAGCGATGAACCGCACGGCCATCGCCGCTACCTGGACCGCCTCCGCACGTGCACAACCAATCCGATTGTGGCGCACCTCATCCCACAACTCATCCACTTCCTCGCCGAGGACCCAGGCGCCTTCTTCCAACGACAGCCAGCTCCGCGGATATCCCTCAAAGCTGGACATCAACTCGTCCCAAAGCGCCAACTCCGCGTGCCGATAAGGCCCCTCAGGATCCCCGGCGGCAGCATGCGTGGTGAGTAGGTGAGGCGTTCTCATGCAGGCACCAGGGGCGGGTTGAGCAGCCGGATGCATTCTTGGCAAAAATCGTCCCCCGCAACGCATGTCCAACCGCAATTCGTGCAACCGCTAGTGCAGGAGCGGCACGCCAAGCGGCCCTCGATGCGGACAGGGTCCTGGGGCGGCTTGTCACACATTGGGCAGGTGTCGTAGATCGGTTGTGGCGTGGTGACCCGGTGGGTGATGGTGGCCGGATCGTGACGTCGCTGAACTGCATTAGTGCATGCCAGCGGTGAAAGTCTGGTGTTTGGGGCGGGAATACTTGATTCCGTTGTCGGGTAGCCTCTACCCTGAGATCGACCTAGCAAAGTCATCTCTCCTCGTTGTCGGGGAGACCCGGAGGGCAAGCTCCTAACTTGTTCTCCACCCGTTGAACAGGGACCCCCTTCGGGGGGTTCTCTGTTCTTGGGCCAAGGGTCCATCGCTATTGAGATGTGCCGCGGGTGCGGCTAGAGCTGCAGCGGTATCACCGTCCTCGGGATGCGTTAGGCGCTCGACATTGTCAGATGGTCACCGGGCCGTGGATCGAGCTGGCCACGCCGACATCGGCTTCAGGCTGGTTGGCCGGAACGCGAGAGGCCGCAACCGCACGCTGAGGCCGCGAATTGGCGTGGCCCGGCTGCCGGTAGACCCTCATCGCGGACTCCTTCTCATACGAAACGGCTGTCTCCGATGCACGATACTCTAGACTAAAGCAACAGTCTATAGAAGCGTAATTAACAGCCAGACGGAGATGTCGGTGAATCTGTCTTCCTATGACCGCAGCAACAAGGCGCGTATGACTCGGCGGGTCCTGCGCGGATTCAGCGCGAGTGAATTCGCTGACGCTCGCCGCGCCCGCGGCCTGAGCGTGTCGGACCTGTCGCGCCTCGCCAATACCGGCACGTCCACAATCCATGCCTGGGAGGCCGGAACCAATACTCCGCAGGTCGACCTGTTGGCTCGGGTCATGAGGATCATCGAAGCGCCGATCAGCCAGGTCGTGAAAATAGACCCTGCCGAGCGCTACCCCGGCGACTGGCGCGTAATCAGAGGCATTACACAGCCGGAGCTTGCTGCGGCCGCAAAGATTTCCACCGGCAGCTTGCGCGGAATCGAACGTGGAGACATCGCTCTCACCGACGCCAATGCCGCCACGCTGGCCGCGCTCCTCGATATCACCGTCGAGGAATACCGCGCCGCCTACACTCGCGCGCGACAAAGGCCGCCCGGGACCACGGCCTGATTGGAGCGCTGACCTGCCGGCGGCGAGCTGGAGTCCGCGCTCTTCGGACCTGCTCGGAACCGGTGTGCGGGCGAGCGGCAGCCCCGGAGGAACGACAGGTTCGTTTTCTTGAGCGGTGAGCGTGAATGGGCCCTTCTGGATCTCCTCAGGCGCGGACCGACCGAATCCAACGAGGGTGACACGGAAGGTCTCGGACGGCACGACGTATTTATAACGGTATCTACTCATCATCGCAATACACACCCACGTAAAAGCTCCGGGGTCTCGTGGAGTTGCGTGGCCGGATGCGGCATCGGGCGCGCGCCATGGGATCTGAGCCCGTAGATGCCGGTAGCTTGCACTGGGGGCAGTCCTTTCTCAGGAGTTGGCTGGTCGGGCACGCATTTGCGACAGTTCACACTGAAGCGTGCAGCATTGTTGCGCTGGTAGTCGAGCCCAATCGAGTCCCGTCTTGTCCGATGTCGTCCGACTTGTGTCCGAGATATGTCCGACGTAGTCCGAGATGTGTCCGACCTGCCACTTAAAATCGGGGGGTGGTCGCAGTGTTTAAGGAGCTATTGGCGGAGCGACGCGTGTACGATTACGCGGCGTTTCGTGCTGAATATCGGCGCGCAGCAATGGAACTGAACCCCTCCAAGGAACCCATGGTGCCTGTGCGGTCGACGTTTCACCGATGGTGCAACGGGGGCCTTGCGAAGTTGCCACCGGAATATCATTGTGAAGTCCTTGAGCACATGTTTCCGGGATGGAAGGCGCGCGACTTGTTCGGTCGAAGCGATCGGCGAAATAAACAACCGACCGGGGCGGGCGTAATTGAAGCGGCGGCCACGGTGTCTGTTCAAGAGCTTGGTGGTCTGTGGGCGACGGCATACAAGTTTGAGGGGCGCCGCCACGTCGACTTATCTGTGCTTACAGCATCGGACGATCATTTCACCGCCCGTAATTGGCCGCCGCCGCCGCGGATTGAAGACGGCCTACTCGGGCATCGCAACGAGATTTCCGGCTCTATAGTGGGGCGCCATCTCGTCGGTGTATGGCGCAATTTTAGCGATCGCTACTACTGCGGCGCCGTGCATTTGGCGGCGCACCCCGGCATGTCGATCCTGGATGGGCATTACACCTCGATCGTCACCGATACCGCCGTAGCAGCCGGCCGGTGGCGATGGGTCAAGGTCGATTCGCAGTCGGTCGGGGCCGCGGATCTAAACCGCATTCGCCTCGATGACCCTGCAGCAGTTCATGATTTATTGTTCAGCCACGGTCCGTACAGCGGGCCGATTCGGCTCGGAGAACTTATAGAGGAGGGTGCATGAACGTGCGCGTCGCTGCGGTGGACACCTATTTGCGTGCCTGGACAGAGCAAGACCCAGACCTGATCGTGACCATCTTCACCGACGACGCCACGTATCACGAACGTGTCCTGGCGGCGCCGATCCGAACGCTTGCGGGCATACGGGACTACTGGGAAACCAAAGTTGTTGCATCGCAAGCAAATATTACCGCTAAGCTGCTAGCGCTCTATCAAGATCAACACACCGTCATCGCAGAGTGGGAAGCGGTGTTCGACGACCTCGTACAAGGTTGCCGAAAGCGAATGCGCGAGGTCGCAATCCTTGAATTCGAGGGCGACAAGATCGCGAGCCTGCGCGAATACTGGGCGTCAGAACAAATTTAGCTGACCAGACAGCGCCGCGCGTTAGGCTGAGGTGAGGGTTGGAGAACCCACCAAGGCCGCGCGCCGAGGGGCTTTTTCGCCGCTGTGAGCAGGCGTCCATTGGACCGCGCCACTATAGCCCGCTTATTTGTGCGGGAAGCGCCGGGCGGCCTACCCGTTATTGACGGATGGTTTCGGAAACGAGAAAGAAAGCTGTCAGGAAGTTTCAATGATCTCTCTGAGCGCTATAGGTCCGCCCAGCTGTGGATGTTTCACGATCGCGTCGTAGACGGCGCGTGGTTCGCCCAGCACCACCAGGCTAAGGTCTACATCTGCGACAGACCCTCGTTCAATGCGGATCCACCGCCAGGGCTCAGCCACCACGTGGGTGTCGTTAGTAAAACCCGTGTAATAGCCATCGAGGATGTTTTCGCCCGGAAGCACCGAGAGATGCAGTGAACCGTAGAAATAGCGGTCATTCGTGTTGCGGAAATGGCCCATAATGTTCCGGCCGAAAAGTTTTGCGCTCGTTTCGGTCTCATGTCCGAAGCCATCGCCTTCCACGCGGGGTCGAGGTGGATAGTTGCGAGACTTTATCCCCGTTCCGGTGGCCGTGATGGTTGACAAATCGACATGGCGCTGCCGGGTCCCCCCCAGCAGGTAACCAGTGACCCACAATCCCTCCAAGATTGCAGGTTCGATCGCAGGAGTGATCGATGACAGCACGCCGCCGTCTGCCTTGGCGTTGTATAGGGAATTGTCTTGATGGTTCTGATTGCTGAACAAGCCTTCTGCCGTCCAGCCGGGGAACATGCGCTCCAGTACCGCGCAATGATCACCACGGGGAAGGGTTCGGACCTGGCCGCTGATCCAGCGGTAATACTGTGACCTGGTCGGCGGGAGGGCTCCGCGCGGCAGATCCAACTCGTTTGCTCGCCGCTTATATTCGGCGAGGAAGTCGGAATATCCATAGATGTGACGCTCCGCGAGGAGGGCTTTCAACGCGTTGCCCACCAGTCAACCGTATAGCGCCGCGCGACTGTATGCGACTAGACGCGACTAGGCGGGATCGCCGTGAGTTCGAAATCGGGCCATACGATGAGTGGATGCCCGCCACATCGCTGTTTAAAGATCACGCCGACATCTACGCTGACTGGTCGGCGAGAAATCCGGTCAATTGCCGATATGACCGGCCCACGATTCTGCGGTTGGCGGGCGAGCTCGCCGGTAAGTCCGTGCTAGAACTCGGCTGCGCGGCCGGGGTGCTCACGGATCAACTACTCCAACAAGGCGCCGACGTGTTGGCCGTCGATATTGAACCGCACATGATCGAGCTCGCTCGCCAACGCCTGGGCACCAGGGCACGTTTCGAGACAGTCGATATTGAACACCCGGGAACCATAGCGCCTCGACACAGTATCGATGTCGTCATTGCATCCCTGGTGCTGCACTACGTCAAGGACTGGTCACCACTACTCGAGGAGCTGCATCGGTGCCTTGTCCCAGGCGGCGTCTTGGTGTTTTCGCTGCACCACCCAATCACGGGCTGGCTGTTATCTGACCGAACCGACTACCATCGCACCGAGCTGGTCAGTGAGGTTTGGGACTGGGATGGGGTATCGGTAACCGCGGAGTCGTATCGTCGTCCCTTCTCGGCAATTATCGGAGACCTACGGCGAGCCGGGTTTGCGATCGACGTGGTTGAAGAACCTGTGATTCAAGCAGACGCTGCAATCGATCCCGAGCTACTTCACACCTTGCGTACTCAACCCTTCTTTCTGTACGTGCGAGCGGTCAATCTTCCTCAGACTTCCTGATTCTGGAACTTTCGCATAACCGGCGGCAGCCTGCTGATAGGGCCGGGGCCGCCGCGAGTCATCCCCCAGCGGCGAGGCGCGTCGTTGCACCGGGCAGGGATTAGGACCAAATACCCTCCGGTTCCTGCAGTACCGACTGCGTGCGGCCGCTGGCTCGCGCGGCAAGGGCTGCGTCGATCACGACATTGGTGGCGTATCCGTCGTAGGCCGATGGTCCAGTGAACGTTTGGGCGCTCACTGCGGCCAGCCACGCGGCGTCCTGGGCTCGATAGGCTTCGTAAAAGCGCTCCATCCAGGCGTCGGGTTTCCCTTGTGCGTCAATGCTGTCGGCGGTGGCCCCATCAGTGACTCGGGGAAGGCTGAGCGTCGCGTTCGCACCAACGATGTCGCAGCCGATCTCACAGTTCAATCCGGGGCCGCGAGTGAGTTCGATGACGCCAATGACACCCGAGCGCGAGATCAGGGTGAGAACGACGATCACTGTGGAGCCGTCGTGGCTGGTCGTGGATACGGCAGACACTTCGCGGATGTCGTCGCCGGTCAGCCAGCGGAAGACGTCGATATCGTGGGAGGCCGAACTGGTGATGAGTTCTGTTTCATCGAATACAATGACCGTCAAGGGATTTCGGTGGAGTTGAGTGATCAGGACAGGTTCACCGATGAGGCCCGACTTCAGGGTTCGGTGCATACGCTGGTAGCCGGCGTCGAAGCGGCGCATGTAGCCGACTTGCAGGCATGCGACACGACACCATGGCCGTCGGCAGAGACTTTCACCCGCGATGCCGCCGCGATATTCTTCACCTGCGAAGTGCCTTCCCGCCAGGATCTTTGAACCGTAGAGAAGTCCAATTATCCCTTGCAGGACAGGCACTTTCGCGTATCTACACCCCAACACTCACAACAATCCACGAAAAATCCGGGCTAAGACGCGAATTCTTCTCTACCTAAGGACAATCCGGCCGTGGATCAACACCGGATTCAAGGTACAAATGACGATCTGCACCAGCCTCGATCCTTTGGGCAGTTGCTCAAGACACTTCGGTCGATGACCGAAATTAGTGGTCTAGTCTCAAGCTGCGAGCACCTATCTGATCGATGAAGAAACCCAGATCGCCTGGGTAACAGTTCAACTCGCCCCTCGGACACATCCGGCGACACGACTCAGGTCGGCCGTCGCCTTGATTTGTCGCAAATGCAGATCGTAGTCAAGGCGGAGTCCCAGAGTCGCGTACACCTCGGCTCTTTCCGCCCCGGTCGCTGCACCGAGCACGGCTGACAACCCACCAAGTTCCTCGATCAATTCGCTGATCTGCGCGGCAGACATGACACGGGGCCGCTCCGCCTGCTCAAGACGGGCCTTCAGCTCGTCGCGCTCGGCGGTGCGGCGACGCAACGCGGCGGTCAAGTCCTCCACGGCCACGCCAGACTCCACGGCGGTAACCAAAGCAGCAACCTTGGCATTTGCCTCACGAAGCTGGCGCTGCAGGGCAGCGTAGCCAGTACCGACCGCCGGGTCCACGTCCTGCCCGCGTGCGAGATCAACTTCCACATCTACGGCTCACCGGGACGCAACAACCCCGTGCTTGTGCTCTCCTGCTCGGCACTGATAGCTCGTCGCTATGTCGGAGCGGCAGTGCGGTTCCTCGTCCGCGTCGGACTGGGCGACCGTGCATCCACGTGTCTTCGCACGAAGACAACGCTTATGAGCTTCTGCAAGCGCAGGAGCTCATAAGCGGCACAACTGCGGCGCCAGCAAAACTAAACGATGGCGTCGTGTCCCGACCGCTTCGTCTCCGATGCGCGCTCTGCCACATTCCTTTCGAATATAACCCTGCGGCCAAGCGAATATGCGGCCTCCTCGCCTCTCGGTCGCCGCCGACACCCGCTTATCGACCCCTCGCGTGGCGTGCTTGTCACGAACGCGACGTGGAGCGGTCGTTGGTCGCTGAGCGGGCCGTGATGAGGTACGTCAGAACGGAGATCGCTATAAGGCCGGTGCACGTGGCGCTGATAGAACGGATGTCGACGTGCAGCGAAGTGCCGCTCTCGCGGACACCCAATCCGAAGGCCGCGACACCGACAGCGCTGCCCAATTGGCGCAGCGAGCTGAATGCGCCGCTTGCCGTTCCTGACTCCGCCGGGTCGACGCTGTTCAGTAACCGGGTAGTGATCGGCGGGATCACCAGTCCAACACCGAATCCCATGGGCACGGTCCAGATCGACACCCAAACGACTGTGTCTGTTCCTGCCGCTATTAGGACGGCACCCATCAGTTCGAGCAGCAGTCCTGCGACAACTGTGATGTGATCGCCGACCATGCTGCGGATCGGCTCGACGACCGTGGTGGAGACCCCGGTGGCCAACATCATGGGCAGAAATAGCAAACCCGAATGCAGGGCTGAGAGGCCGTGGTTTCCGCCGTAGAACAGCCCAAGGCAGTACAGCAAGCCGAAATTCACGGCGTTGACGGAAGCTCCAACGATGACCGCTGACTGGAACACTCTGCTGCGAAACAGAGCGGGCGGCAAGACAGGATTCGAGGCTCGTGCTTCAACGACGTAGAACAGCGCGAACCCGCAAACGGCGGCGACCGCTACCGCGGGGGCCACGATCGAAACCGTTGAGCCGCGGTCGTGTTGGAGCAGATTAGTGCCGGCGACGACGACAATCGACGAACCTGCGTAGATCAGCTGCCCTAGGGTGTCGGTCCTGCCAGTATTTTTCATCGCCGAAGGCCTCCGCGCTTGAGGCAATGTCAACATCGCGGCCGTAATTACGATCGGCAAGTTGAGCAGGAAGATGGACCGCCATCCGAATGCCTCGATCAGCACCCCGCCGAGAAGCGGTCCAGCCGATATCGCGATCGCGCCGGAGAATGCCCAGTAGGCGACCGCCCGCCCCAATTGGCTGGCGGGCACGTTGGAGCGCAAAACGGCGAGCGCAGAAGGCGTACAGATTGCCGCACCGATTCCTTGCGATACCCGGGCAGCTACGAGAGTGGTCAAATTGCCGGCGGCGGCGCAGCCTAACGAGCCGAGCCCGAAGATCATAATTCCCAGCAGAAATGCGCGCTCGGGACCGACCCGGTCAGTGATGGCGCCCCCCGACAGCATCAGTGTGGCGAAGGGAATGGTGTAGCCGACCACCATCCAGCCCAGCGAGTGCGCTTCCACCGCGAGGTTGTTACGGATGGTGGGCAGTGCCACGTTGACGATGGTGACGTCGAGCGATGTCAGCAGCATGAGGATGCAGGTCGACGCGATAGCACGGCCCGCTCCAGCGCCGTGTAACGAGCTGCCCGGAGTCAATCCAGTTTCGGGTGGTGGACTTTCGCGCCGACCGGCCCGTGCGTCGGCGAGCTGTCCTCGCTGGGCGTCAGTCACGATCGGGTCCGGGCGCCGTTTTTTGGACCTGCATGAGGAACTCTGCGTTGCTGCGGGTCTTTTTGAGCTGGCTCATCAGCAGGTCGATGGCTTGGTTCGAATCGAGACCTGAAAGTACCCTCCGCAGTTTCTGGACGATGGAGGCTTCATCGGCCGACATCAGCAGGTGATCTTTGCGGGTGCTGGACGGGTGGACGTCGACGGCTGGAAAGACCCGCCGCTCAGCGATTCTGCGATCAAGTTTGAGCTCGGCGTTTCCTGTTCCTTTGAATTCCTCGAAGATCACAGTGTCACCTTGGGATCCGGTTTCGACCAGCGCGGTCGCGATGATGGTCAACGACCCGCCGTTTTCGATGTTTCGCGCGGCTCCAAGGAACCGCTTGGGCGGATACAACGCGGTTGAGTCAACGCCGCCGGACAGGATGCGGCCTGAAGCGGGCGACGAGTTGTTGTATGCGCGGCCGAGTCTGGTGATCGAATCAAGAAGTACAACAACATCTTTGTCGTCTTCGACCAGCCTTTTGGCTCGTTCGATGGCAAGTTCGGCGGCTTGCGTGTGATCGGAGGGCGGCCGATCAAAGGTAGAGGCGATGACCTCGCCTTTCACCGATCGCTGCATGTCGGTGACTTCCTCGGGGCGCTCATCGGCGAGAACAACCATGAGATGGCATTCCGGGTTGTTGGTGGTAATCGCGTTGGCGATCTGTTGGAGGATTGTCGTTTTACCGGCTTTAGGTGGCGATTGGATTAGGGCGCGCTGACCTTTTCCGATCGGCATGATGAGGTCGATGACGCGGGTGACGAGTCGGTCCGCCGTCGTCTCGAGGCGCAAACGCTCATTGGGGTACAGCGGGGTGAGCTTGCTGAATTCTTTTCTGCGCTTCGCCTCTTTGACGTTGTAGCCGTTTATCGTGTCGACGCCGGCTAGGGGAGAGAATTTTTGTCGTCGGTGGTTGCTGTTCGTGTCACCGTCACCGTCTCGAGGCACTCGTGCTTTGCCGGTGATCGCGTCGCCGCGCCGCAGTCCGTGGTCCCGGACCTGTTTCATCGAGATATAGATGTCGTCGGGGCCCGGCAGGTAACCGGAGGTTCGTACGAATGCGTAGTTGTCGAGGATGTCGACGATGCCGGCGATGGGTTGCAGCTCGTCGTTGTCGACGGGGCTGGCTTGCTGTTCGCGGCCACGGTTACGATCGCGGGCGCGTCGTCGCCCTCGCCGCTCGCGCCGATCATCGGCGTTGTTTGTGTCTGGGTTCGATTCGGTCGGGGCTTGTTGATCGGCATGCGCGCCGACGTTGGTGGTTTCGCCCTGGTCGTCAGGCACCTCGGGTTCTGCGCCGTGAGTGCTGGCACTGAGTCGCTGGCGCTGTGCCGCGACGGTCGTGGCGTTTGTGGCGCCGTTATGTTCTCGGCCGGACTGGTCGTCGCCAACGTCGGTGGCCGCCTCGTGACCGTTTGCAGCGCCGTGAGCGCCTTGTGGCGCCGCCGATGCACAGGGCGGCTCCGCGGCGCTGGCGGCGGCCATTGCGACGTCCCTGTCGGGATGTGTTTCGCTCGAGCGGATGTCAGCTCGGTGGTCCTCGCTGTTCCGGGCGGCTTGCGCAACGCGCGCGGAGATTGCGGCGACCAGGTCGTTCTTTTTGAGTGATCTGACGCCGGTGAGTTTCATATCTGCTGCCACAGCGCGTAATTCGCTGAGTTTCATGGCGCTCAGCGGCTGGGGAGGCCACTTCACGACCGAATCAGCGCTCGACGACACGATCATGAAATCCTCATACGTCATGGTTATGTATCCCTTCTTTTTTGCAGCACAACCGATGCCCTCGACAGCGCTGTGCGTGAAAGGCACGCTCAGTTGCGGCGGGTGATGTAGGTCCACGGATGCAGGTGGTACCCGAGTCGTCAGCCGTAGGGCTGACCTAGCGAACGAGATCTACCGATGAATGCGACCTCAATGCAATGGCCCGGAGGCCTGATCGTCTGAACTCACTGCCGGTATCAAAAATGGTGTGGAAAATCGGGCGGCGCATCAGCCCTAGGATCCAAACGATCAATTTAACGTTAGGAGATCCGGTTCGGGAAGTCAAGCTTCGGCGTTAGGCATTTTCGAGGAATAGACGCTGGGGTGCGTGTGTCACCGGTCGGGCCGCGTTGAACAGGTACGTCTCGTCGAGCTTTCCGTTACGTGTCAGCGGGAATTGATCAACGAAGACCCAGAGGCTGGGCACCATGTAGTTGGGAAGCACTTGTAATATATAACGGCGCAACGCTTTTGGATCGGCTTCGTGAGATGAGTGCGGCAATATCGCCGCCACGAGCTGAACGGTGCGAGCGGGGCGGGGAGCGGCGATCACAACCGCGTCTAGCACACTGGGATGGCGCAGCAGGGCGGCGGCTACTTCGTCGGTTTCGATGCGGTGTCCGTTGAGTTTGACCTGCTTGTCCGTGCGACCCAGGTATTGAAGGCGACCGAGCGGATCGAGGCGAACCAAATCACCTGTGCGATAGAGGCGTTGAGGCGTGTCAGCGGAGAAGCAACCGAACCTCTCCGCGGTCTCCATGGTGTTGTTGAGGTAGCCGTTGGCAAGGCCCATGCCGGCCGCGTAGAGCTCGCCGATCGCTCCGGGTGGTAGGAGCCGGGCATTGCGATCCAGAACAAACACTTGAGTGCCCGCTATCGGGCGGCCGATCGGAAGAGGTCCATCGACTTCCGAGACGTCGCCCACGCTGTAGCTCGTGGTGAACAACGCGTTTTCCGTGGGTCCGTAGCCGTTGGTGATGGTCAGGTGAGGATGTTGTGCAAGCACCTGCGCCACGGATTCGTGCGGAACGACCTCGCCGCCGGTCACGATCCAGCGCAGGCCCTCGAACGCGGCGGGTCGAGAGGTGGCGATCAGCCGGAAGAGGCTGGCAGGTAGGCCCGCGATTGAGATCTTTTGGTGTGAGAAGAACTTGTCGAGGTTGCGCGGTGAAAGAGTTTGGACGGGAAGCACTTCCAACACGGCTCCACAAAGGAGCGTGATCCAGATCTCGAAAGTTGATGCATCGAAAGCCAGTGGCGCCATGCGCATTACGCGGTCGTCGGGTCTCATCTGTAATTCCCTCGTAAGGGCCAACCGGCAGACAGCTTGGTGTGTGACGATCACGCCCTTGGGGTCTCCGGTGGAGCCGGAGGTGAACGCGATATAGGCCACATCTGTTGGATCGTTAGATGTCTGCGGCGGCAGCACCTTTTCGGGGCCTTGCCCGGGATGCCAGGCTCGTACCTGTGGCAGGCCCTGGAATGCGGGATGTTCGGATGACGCCAAGTCCACCACGGCGGCTGCCGGCTTGAGAGTCCCGATGATTCTGCATGCTCGCGCCGGTGGCGCGTCGGTATCGAAACCGACGTAGGCGGCGCCGAGGCGGATGACGGCGAGCAAGGCGACGATCTCGGCGACGGACCTGTTGATCGCGATCACGACGGTGCTGCCGTGCCTGACTCCTGCCCGGCCGAGAAGCTGGGCGTAGCGATCGGCCTCGGCTGCCAGCTCTTGGTAGGTCAACGAAATTGTCGCATCGCGTACAGCTACCTGGTGTGGTCGCCGAACAACTTGTTCTCCGAACATCTCGTCGATGCTGCGCGCCGGCACGGTGGCGCCAGTAAGGTTTTCCACTGCTGCACGCCGGTGTTCTGCGATGCAGCGCACCTGTTCGAGTGGGCCGTCGAGTGTCGTGAGATCAACGACTGCGGCGCGTGCATCGTCAACGAAGCCGGCGGGCATGTTGGGTTGCTGGCCGGCGAAATCAATACTGCCACGGCATATATCGTTGTCATTCGACGTAATGATGATATCGGCGGAATCCGGCTCCGTCGGTGTGCGGCCTGCAAGACGGGCCTCGGCAAGCAGAGCGTCAATATGCGCGAGGAACTGACCGACAGGCTGCTTGTCGTCAATGTGTAGCAGCAGTCTCGCATCAAGATCTGAGCACGGCGTGTGCAGCGCGACCGTGATGTCCTCGGCAGCATTCCAGCGACTCACCGTCAGCGACAGGGCTGCCAGGTTGATCGTCGAGCGAGTGAACGGTGCTACGCGCAGAGTGTCGGTGTCGGTGGAAAAGTCGAATTCGATACGTGTGTCAGGCTCGATCGTCACAGGGTTCGTCCAATGAGTCGTAGGGGGTACGGAATGATCGAGCGTCGTGGTCAATTCCGGGATTGCGAAGCCCCAGGTGTTGCCGCGGTGCATCGTGCCTATCGAGGCAAATGCGCAAGGTGTCGGGGCGCCGGAATATGTGGCCGCGTTCTCTGATTCGCCACAACCCGGCCCGAATCCCGCTCAGCTGTTCTCGGGGTCGGGCACTCGGGTAACGCGCACAGAGCCGCTCGAAGAACACGTCGAACTCCGCTAACGCCAACTGCATACCAACGCAGCTGTGCGGGCCGGCAGAAAAAGACAGGATCCGGCGTTCGGATCGTTCGGGTCGCCAATCGTCGGGATCGATGAACGCGTCCGCGTCGCGGTTAGCGCTGGCTAGCGAAAGCAAGATCGCCGACCGGCGCGGTATCTGGACGCCGGCGACAGTCAGATCTTTGGCTGCGTAGCGGACCAGGGTGTGGCTAGGAGGCTCCCAGCGCAGAGTCTCGCGGATCACACTGTTGCGATAGTCAGCGTCGGCCAGCTCGGCGAGTTCGACTCCGTGGGAAAGGACAGCGTGCATGATCTTGCCAATGGCTGCCACGCTGGTTTCGGTGCCAGCCGCCAGGAACAAGATGGCGGTACTCAGCGACGAAGGGTCAACAGGGCGGCCCCGTGGACACAGCAGGTCGAGCAGATTGAGCGGTTGGTGCTCGCTGCGTTCGCCGACAACTCGGGTGAGGTACTCCCCTAGTTCGTCCTTGGCTTCGAAGGCGAGCACGAGTGGTGTCGAGGGGAATTCGACGGCACCTGATAGTGCCGATACCCGACTGCGTAGCCAGGCCGCATCGCCGGACGGCAGGCCCATCAGGCGCGTGATCATCGCGTAAGGCACCGCCACCGCTACTTCCATAAAGTCGATCTCAGCCGTGCCGCAGTGATCTTCGCGTGCAGCGATCGCGTCGAGGACCTCCTCGACGGCCGGGACGAGTATCTCCTCGCGGAGCCGTTGCACCCCGGTGCTGCTGAACAGCGGCGCAATCACATTTCGAAGTTCGCGATGCGCGCGACCTTCTGAATCGAGAAGAGTCCGACCGAACAATCGCCGACTGATGCGCAGAGCGAATGCTGACGTCACTCGGCGATCCGACAGCGTTGAGAGAACATCATTGTATTTCGAGATGAAGAATGCCTGAGCTCTCGGCGACCAAAACACAGGGTCGGTCGCACGTAGATGGTTGTAGACAGGCCAGGGATCGCTAAGGAATGTGTCAGAACTGAAATCGAGGAGATCTTCAGACCCTGGAGTAGCGACGCTATTCATACGCGACTTTCCTAACCTGGATTGGCAATAGCGCGGTGGAGGAAGATGATAGGCGCTGATACTTTGACAAGTTAGGGTGACCGATCCCGTGAGTCAAATGGGTGGCGGCGGTGGGAACCTCGACAGTGAACGCAAGCTGTCCTGTCGACAGGACAGGCGACATCGGCACCGATCGTTCCGGCGCTTTATCAGGCCTTGACCAGGTGCAGCGTTGGCCCTTAGTTTCCAAATCTATGGGGATCGAGCGCCAGCACTTTCCGTGCACCTGGGACCAAAATGCCGCCCTCAGTTGGGAATTCAACGGGAATCGCGGTCATGGGCCAGTCGCCCGCACCTGGCACATCACGCCGGCGATCGACCCCGATGTGATCCGGCGGGCCTGGGTCAATCTTTTGATCGACAACCCTGCACTGACCGTCGAGTACAGCTTGGCCAAAGACGGATTTTGGTATCAGTCGCCTCGGCCGACCGCGGATTTAAGTGAATTCGTCGTCGAGGTTCCCTATTGCGATGCCGCAACTCTCGGTCTGATCATGAGCCAGACGGGCCCATTCCAGGACCGCATCCACACGCTGGTCGTTGACTCGCGCGAGGCATCCACCACTGTGACTTTTGTCGTAGACCACGTGCCGATTGACGGTTACTCATTTCGTCGAGTCATTCACGATTTCGGAAAGTACCTGTCGGGTGCTGAATCATCCGGCGGTCGTGACGGCCGTTTCTTCGAATTCTGCAAGATACATGGCGCGACAAGCCAAACCAGCGGACCGCTGAAGATGGGGAACACCATCACCCCATACGAGCCGATTCCTCGCAGCCGTGTCCCGGCAAACACGACACTGTGCGCCACCGCAATTCGTAAATTCACCATGCCGCTGGATCGCATCCCGGAGAGGCGGCGTACAGTTTTGGCGGGGATCGGACCCGCGATCGGCGCGGCAGCAGTCGCGCGTGCCGCGGCCGAACCGGTCGACGAAATTCCAACGTTGGTGACGCTCCCCAATCGGCGCCCCTCGACTTATGACGCCTTTGGCCGATTTCTTGGTTACACGATGATCGGCCTGCCGAGCGTGGGCCCCGATCTTCTCGACACGGCTGCCGTGATCTACCACCGCATCCTTGCCGCCGGCAAGCCGAGCGCGGCAACACCGCCAATGAGCCGCGTGGTGGCCGCGCTTGCCCCACACCGTATATCGTCGAAGTTCAAGCCGGCGGACCAGATGCTGCCCTACATGGCCATCGATCACAGCGAGCCGGAGCGCCCATTGACCGTGGCCGGCCACTACGTTGAGGCCGAAGAAGCCGAAGCCGCAATCTATTTGGGCGCATACTGCGTCTACACCAGCGCAGATGCGCACAAACTATCGTTTACGGTTGCGCTGCGCACAGACCATTTGAGCATGTCGGTCTTCGACTCGTTCGAAGAGCTCGTGCAGGTATTTCCGAATTATGCTGATGTACGGAACGATTTGTTGACTGCCGCGCGCAATCCAGGCGATTACCCCTGAGCTTTTGCGGCCTCCACAACGACCGATGTTTGCCCGCATACTAATCGCCGTGTCAGAATGAAAGGAACTGCAACATGAGTGACGTGTCCGAGCGTGAGACCTTGCAGCATGAGCTGACGAATCTGATCTCCGAGATCACCGACGGCAACCTCACTGGCGAAATAATCAGTGGCGATACAGATTTCGCCGAAACCGGTATGAACTCGGTTGAATACCTCGAGTTCATCGACAGGGTCGAGAACAAATTCGACGTCGTAATCGACCTTGAGTCGGATTGGTCGCTGACCAGCATCGACAAATTCGTCGAGCTGCTCAGCGATCGAAGCCAGGCCACCAGATAGGCCCAGCCACGCCCCGACCGGTGCGGGTCGCCGCCCACTCGCGAAGCGGCACATACCCGCCGGGTCACTTAAAGGACACCGCCTGCCTTCCGAAGGGAGGCGGGCGGTGTCCGGCTAGGCTAGACGTTTAGATGAGCCGTCCGTTGTTCTGAAAGAGGTAGCTGTTCCTTTCGACAACGTGACCGTCGAGAAACTTCCAGAAATCAGCGAACTGGATCTGCAGCGGCGTCCTGTCTCGGTAGAAGCCTTCAAACCGGCCGCGTATCGCGATCTCGTTGCCATCGTCGATTACGGCGTCGACGAGGTGCTGCCCCTCGCCGACATCGCGTGCCTTCCGGTAGAACTCCTCGATGGCGGTGAGTCCTGCGAATTCACCGAAGCCGGGCCGACGATAGACTGCAGTCTCGGCAAAGCACGCCAAGGCGCCCGTTATGTCCTGAGCGTCGATCTTGGTGTAGAACGTTTGCACGGCGTGTACTTGGGTGGACACTGGTGTTGACATGACGATGACATTCCTATCGTTTGCGGGCCAAGATGATGCGTCCCTCGGGCAGATCAGGCTTGACAACACGAATGACGTCGAAGCCGGCATCACTGAATGCCTGAGACCAGCCGTTCTCGTCGAGTAGGCGTTGATTCATCAGTGCCTGCGTGAGGGCGTATTCAGGCGTGAACAGCTCAGTACCATTATCCTCGCTGCCTGGTGGGGCGACCTCGGCTGTGAGGATGTGCGCGCCACTGGGCAGGTTCCTGTGAATCTGGGCGAGATAGGAAACGAGGACGTCGTAGCCGTGTTCGAGGATCTCGTGGAGAAAGAAGAATGTGAAAACCAAGTCGACGTCGGTGATACCGGGCACCGATTGCAGGTCACCCGCATCGGCCTCAATGATGGTGATACGGTCCGCGAGACCAGCTTTGGCGACTTCACCTCTGGCCTCTTTGCAGGATGCCGCGCTGATGTCGACGCCGATCCCGTCAGCGCCGACGGCCTGGCACAGTGAGATCAGGTAGTGCGCATTACCGCAACCGAGGTCGGCGATGCGTTTGAACTGGAATTCGCGGGCTAGTTCGACGACGTGTGGCCAGAGATCCTTTTGACCGACGATGGCTGAACCTACCGCCACCCAGCGCAGATCACGATCAACGTCTTCCCCGAATTGCCGCGTGCCGGTGAGCAAGTCGCCGAAGATGTTCATGGCTTCGCCGTAGCCTCCTGACAGCCAGACGAGATATCCACGGTCGTCATACACAGATCGGCCAAAATCGGTGAGCCGGTATAGCCCGCCGTCCCGTTCGACGACATCGCGCTCAGCGAGGTATCTCAGTGTCGCCTCTGACAGGAAGCTGTTGGCACCGCACTCGTCGGGCCGTAGGCCTCGGCTGGCGAGCTGGTCGAGCACACCCAGTGATTCGAGCTCCGAGATAACGGTGCATAGGGTGTAACCCTGCATGTAGTCGAATACCGACGTTCGGGTTCGCGTGTCACTCATTGATATCCATCCTTTTATGTGTTTGCCCCCAGCGGGCCGCTGCATGGGTCGGGGTTCGGCAAGGCTTGGTCGGCTTTGCCAGATCAGGAAGCCAGCAGGATCTGGCTTTTTCGAAGGCGGCGATAGCCGGCTCAGATGCCTCGGCGGCGGTGATCTCATCGCGTTCGTCCAGAAGCAGGCGTCGAGATCGATCGTCAAGCCCGAACGGCCATTCCAGGTCGCCAGCCCGTACTTTGCGTTCGATCACACTGACCCGCAAGGACATTCCTGGTTTAGCGTCGACGAGGTCGGCAAGCTGACTGAGCGGGCGCGGCAACAATTGCACCGGCACTAGCCCGTTCCGAATCGCATTGCGCCGAAAAATGTCTCCGAAACTCGAAGCGATCACGACGCTAAAACCCCAGTCTCGCAAAGCCCACACGGCATGCTCGCGCGAGCTACCGGTGCCGAAATTGTGCCCGGCAATCAACACGGCCGCCGCAGCTGCATCCTGCTGGTTCAGCGCGAAATCAGGATCTTGGCGCCACTGGGAGAACAACACGTCGGCATACCCATCACGGGTAATGCGTTTGCAATGCTCGGCGGAGACAATCTGGTCGGTGTCGATCTCGTCGCGGCGCAACACCAACGCGGTTCCTCTGTACTCGTCAACCATCTAGCAGACTTTCGCTGCTAAGAGCTCACTAGCGGCGCCGATGCGACCCAAGACCGCGGATGCGGCCGCAGTGGCCGGCGAGGCGAGGTGTGTGCGGGCTCCTGGGCCCTGGCGGTTTTCGTAGTTGCGGTTGGAGGTCGACACGCACCGGTGTGGTGCGGCAATGCGGTCCGGGTTCATGCCGGGGCACATCGAACACCCCGGCAGACGCCATTGCGCTCCTGCTTGGATAAACACCTGGTCAAGACCGAGGGCTTCTGCTTGTGCGCGTACCTCCATCGACCCTGGCACGACCAGCATTCGCACACCGGGTGCGACGACGCGCCCGCGCAGCACGGCAGCCGCGGTCTGAAGATCTGTGAGTCGGCCATTGGTGCACGACCCGATGAAGACCGTGTCGATTGGAATCGAGTTGAGGGCCGTATCGGGTTCAAGCCCCATATATTTCAGTGCTCGCTCTGCCGCGGATCGCTGCTCGAGGGTCTCCAACTGCGATGGGTTCGGTACCGTCGCGCCGATCGGCAGCGCTTGTCCTGGATTCGTGCCCCACGTGACGTGCGGTTGTAGGGTGGTTGTGTCGATCGTGACGACGCGCTCGAACGTGGCACCGGGGTCGGACGTGAGTGTCTGCCAGTAGCGCATAGCGTGCTTCCATTGCTGCCCAGCGGGCGCATGCGCTCTGCCTTCGAGATATTGGTAGGTCACCTCGTCGGGGGCGACGATACCGGCGCGCGCACCCATCTCGATACTCATGTTGCACAGAGTCATTCGAGCCTCAACGGACATTTCCGTGACAGCCGGGCCGCGGAATTCGACGGCGTATCCGCGTGCTCCGTTGGCGCCGATGTTGGCGAGCGCCGCCAGCGCCAAATCTTTGGCCGTGACCCATGTCGACGGCGTGCCCAGAAATTCGATCGCCATCGTCCGGGGCCGGTCGAAGGACGCTGTTTGGGTGGCGAGTACTTGCTCGACGTCAGTGGTGCCGATGCCAAACGCCAATGCTCCCAGCGCGCCCAACGTCGAGGTGTGGCTGTCACCGCAGACGACCGTCATTCCCGGGAGGACGCACCCTTGCTCGGGTGCAGTGACATGGACGATTCCCTGCCGGGGATTGCCGAGACCGTACAGTTCGATGTTGTGCGCGCGGCAGTTCGCTCGTAGCGTCTCGAGCTGCAGTTCACTGACCGGATCGGTGATCTGGATCGTGTCGGTGGGCACGTTGTGGTCCTCGACGGCCAAAGTGAGGTGTGGTCGGCGGACCTGTCGGCCAGCCCGCACCAGGCCGTCGAACGCCTGCGCCGAGCTTGCCTCGTGCACCAGGTGCATGTCGACGTAGATCAACGAATCGCGATCCATCGCCCTGGTCAACGCGTGCGCCTCCCAGATCTTTTCGGCCACGGTACGAGGGGCGGTCATCAGATCAAAGTGCGTTCGAGTAGGCCGCTTTCGCGGATCGCCTGGCTCAACTCCCCCAGCTCCAGGAAGTCGTATCCGCGGCGGGTGACGACATGCTCCGAATACACGCGCTCGACAAGTTCGTCGTCCAGATCGTCGGTCAGGTCACGCAACACGTGCCGAACGACGGCCCGACCCGAATGTCTGCCGACGAGGATGCCGCGTTCCCTGCCGAAGCGTTGCGGTTCGACGAATTCGTATGTCACCGGTGCCCGCAGAACGCCCGCCTGGTGAATTCCTGCTTGCGTCGAGAACGCGTTACTGCCGAATATCGCTTTATTGCGAGGAACCGGCAGGTTGATGTGGCGTCGCAGGATCTCGAATGCAGCCGCCAGATTCTCCGATTTGGCGCTGGTTGCGCACCCCATGTACGCTCCGCGGTAGATCAGCACTGCAATGAGTTCTTCGATCGCAGTGTTGCCGGCGCGCTCTCCGATACCGGCCAAGGTGGCCTGAACCTCGTTGGCGCCCGCTGCAATTCCCGCTAACGCATTGGCCAGCGCGAGTCCCATGTCTTCGTGGCAGTGGGTCGCAACTGTGATGTGAGCGGGTACCCATCCCCGGATCCGGGACACTAGCGCGCCGTACTCAGCGGGTAGCATGCAGCCGGTTGTGTCGGCCACGGTGATCCCGTCGGCTCCAGCCGCAGTACATTCCTGGATTAGTGGACGGAGCAGGTCATCTGGACCGCGTGATGCGTCTTCGATCGCGGCTATCACGTGTCGCACACCTAGCGACTTCGACAGCGCGATCGCATCGACGACTTCGGTTTGCGCCGCGGCGCGCGATATCCCACGTTTGTGGTCGAGGTGGATGTCGCTGCCCGTAGCCATGATCTGGAGGTGGTGGTTCTCGGTGCCCGCCACGTCGATCGAGATCTTGATGTCGTCGTGGACCGGTCGATTCAGCGTTGCGACGTGCGCCGATCTAAGAGCCTCAACAACCTTTTTCACTGACTCCCGGTCACTGGGTGATGATGCAGGGAATCCTGCTTCGATCACGTCGACACCGACGTCCTCGAGCGCCAGCGCAAAGTCGACCTTCTGGTGAGGATCCATCCCGTTGCCGGGTGCCTGCTCACCGTCGCGCAAGGTGGTGTCGAAAAGCAGGATTCGGCGGGTTGCGCCGGTCTCACTGGCCGGCGACTCTGACTCAATTGCATTTGCCATTGTGGATTTTCCAATCGCCAAAGGACATTACGGATCCGAACGAGAGACTTGCCTTCAAGCCGAGCACGGTGGCCGAATAGGCTCACCACCAACTGTTTTTAGCTTCAACGCGAGGCAGAGCGGTGTCAATAAGCGGCCCCACAGCTCGCTGCCCGTTCACCCGCCAAGATCCCGGATTACTGTGTCCCGTCGACAGGACACATCCCCGGTCCTGTCCGCGGGATCGATTGCGGCAACCACCGCGACCCTGCGACGCACGCGGCCGTCGGATGGCGCATCGGGCCTATCGGATACGCGATCCAAGCCAACATATTTCGACGACCACACCCCCAACTTGGGCGTACTAGCGTGACGCGCGTCGCGCGGACATCAACGTCGGCACCGCGTCGCGCCACTGCGATGGATGTGGAGCGCGATTTCGCTCGGGGTCGGTAGACGTGTCGAGATCAGTCCCGCGTGCACGTTGTCGTCGAGCTCGATTCGGTACACGGTGACATGAACGTGCACCCATTGCGGATCGCGTGCTCTCATGCGCAAGACCGCCGACGCGGGACCGTCCGCGAATTCGGCTGTCATGGAATGCAATAGCGGCTCATCATCAGGATGAACCAGCGGCCGACCCTTCTGTTGCCCACGCCAATCGAACACGGGGCTAGGGGGGTCGATCCATTTCAGCAGACGCCAGTTCGAGAGATCAACAAGGGCTCGATGGACTCCGCGTTCAGCTGTACCGCGCAGTATTCGAGATGCGAGATCCGCAGACGTCCCGGACTCGACCCTTCTCCTGGACCGCCAGTTCATTGCCCGGGCAATGAGGTGGACCGTGCCATCAGGCCACTGCTCCTCGATGGTGCGTGCTGCGAAGCTCACCGTGATCATGGTCCCGTCTCGTGTTCTGACGTCCCATGTGCTGCAATACGTCTGCCCCTCGCGAGCGTTGATCGCGAGTGCCAACACGGTGTTCTCATCGGGCGTCGGATCACTGACCGTGAGATCTTCGGCGATACTCCGGCCGTGGGTGCGTTCCACACGAGGGTCCATGCCGCGATTCAGTAGTGCTTGAGGCGTGTCGGCGGCCGTGCCTTCAGTGAGGTCCCATACCACGGCGCCGATCGCCGGCCTTTGCGGTCGCCGCGCATGGCGAGGACCCGTCCAGACCTGTACCCCATGAACCGTGTTGTCTGTCATCACCACCGGCTCGGTGATGATGAGGCGGTCACCGTCCCTCGACACGAGTGCAGACCCCACCGCCGACGAGGATGCCTCTAAGACTGCCTGCGTGAGTTGCTCACGGTGGGGATTGCGGCGCAGGATTTTCTGCAGCGGCACAAAGTTTCGCGGTTGTTCACCGTGGGCTACGACGGTGGGCCCAGATTCGATGGTGTCGACAAGTAACCACTGATGCTCAGCCAATTTGGGCAAACCTCCCTCTTAGTCGCCGCTGAAATATTTCTGTGGCAACGGATGCTTGACGACGAAGCGTCGAGTAAATGAAGGTGCAGCTAATTTGATGCCCAGGCGTCGCTTGTGAATCCCACGCTCAACAGCGGGAAGTCGCGTTCCAGGAGGCCCGGACAGAGGGGCGACGTGTATGAGATGGGCGGTGGCGTTATCGCGTGCCGATCGGCAGAGTTCAGCCGGGACGCAGCGCGAGCGCCGCACTCACCGTGCGACGGGGTGAAGTTCCGTGAGTGTGGAACCGTCTGGGCTCAAAAGCGCTGTAAGAATTACCTCGTCTCGGCGATTATCCTAATGCGCAAATGTCCGCCGCCTGTAGTGATCTCGGTCACACTCTCGCGATGTTGCGTCCCGCTCTGGTCATATGGTTAGCTCACCAACACGACCGCCGGAACGGCTTCATGAACTGCGCGGAGCCCGATCCAGCGGCGTTATGAGACACGTAACGTGCGATCCGCTTACGTCGTCAATCGCCGCGGCCCATGACGCTTGAGGCCGGTAAGCACAGTTGCTGGCCGCAAGAGCCCCAATGATATCTAGCCCTCGGTCGGCGTGTGACGACTCGTCCGGCCGGGGAGCCCGCGACGCCGGCCGGTGTCCATTCTGGCAACTTGTGGATGTCTGTATCCGGCTGTGTAACAACGGTTCTGCTAGCCGGGTGCGTGTCGTCTCTGACGAGGCGATTCGTGCAGGGACCGCAGCTTCGCCTTCTCGCTCGATGTACGCGGCGAGATACCTCGTGGTCAGGCACGCGCGGTGGATCGTCGAATATGCACGTGGCTCAGAGCATGTGGCCGCATCGTTGCAAACCGTGGCGCATCCCGAAGGAGAGCAATGGGACACTTGACGACAAATGAAGCCGAGGACGTGACGCGCGTGAGCGCCGGTGTGCCTCGAGGCGATTCCGGCGTGATGGTCACGCGGGTGGGTCTACGACTGCCGGAGAATTTGCCCTTCGATTCGTGGACGCGGGCCGGCACCCGGCTAGCAGAGGTGATCGATTCTTCGTCGTGGTGCCTCGGCGATTGGCTGATCTACGGAAAACGTTATTTCCCAGACAGGTACGAGCGCGCCATCGGAACTGCAGGCCTTAGATACCAAACTCTCAGAAACTATGCATGGATTGCCCGGCGCTTCCCGCAGGATCGGCGACGAGGCGCGCTGACTTTTCAGCACCATGCAGAAGTTGCGTCTCTTCCCGACGATGCTCAAGAGTGCCTACTCAACGAAGCAGAGCTGGGCAAGTGGACGACCAAGCAGCTGCGACGGCGGGTCCGAGACCTGCTTGGGCAGATCCGCGATGACGCCAACGACTCTCCGCGAACTGCGATACCGCTTATTGCAGTCGAGGATTCACGGCTGGCGGGGTGGCACAAGGCAGCCCAGCACGTCGGGATCGAGCTCGAGCACTGGATTGTCAGGACCCTCGACGTCGCCGCACAACAGGTCGCGCAGCTCGGCACTCAGGTCGTTGAGTACCGAGTCGTCGGCACGTAAGTCGACCTTTGCGCGCAGATTGCCGGATCGGCATAAATCAGGCCCTGAGGAAGAGCCTCGCAAGACGCTGGAAGAGCAGATCGAATTCTGCTAGAGCTAAGGCCATTCCGATGCAACTGTGAGATCCCGCCGAAAATGACAGGGTCCTACTTTCGGTGCGATTCGGCCACCATACGTCAGGGTCGGCATATACTTCGTCATCGCGATTGGCGCTTGCGAGCGATAGCAGAACTGCTGACCGCCGCGGGATCTGCACGCCTCGAAGGCTCAAGTCCGTGGCCGCGTATCGCACTACAGTGTGGCTCGGCGGATCCCAACGCAACGTCTCGCGAATCACTCGACGCCGTAACGCGTCGTCGACGAGTGATCCTAGGTCGACATCGTGCTCATGTAGGGCTCGAAAGATGTGGCGGATCGCGGTAACGCTGGTCTCAGTGCCGGCCGCGAAGAATAGGATTGCCCTGCCAACCTGCGCCAGATCCGCCGGCGAATCGCGGGGAACTGCCACGTCGAGAATGGACAACGGCCCATCAGCCCGTCCGCGATCGGAAATCAGGCGCCCGAGATATGCTGTCAGCTCCGATTTCGCGATGAGTGCGGCTTCCAGTGAAGCCGAAGGAAATTCGATTGCCCCGGACAAGGGAACGATGTGCGACCGTAGCCAGGCAGCGTCATCAACCGGGCAACCCATCAGACGGGTAATGACGCCGTAGGGCACTCTGACTGCCAAGCAGTCAATGACATCCGCTGACGGCCACGTTCTTGCTCCGAGGAATGATGAGGCCTCGTGTAGCGCGTCATCGACGGCGGGAACAAGGATTTCCGACTGCAAGCGGCGCACCGCGCCGGGGCCGAAGATCGGTGCGAACAATTTCCGAAATTCCCGATGATCGGGACCATCAGAGTCGACACCGGTCCGCCCGAACAGACGTCGACTGGCGCGCAACGGAAATCCGGAGACGAATTGCTTGCCAGCCAAGGCTGCTGTGACATCCTCGTGCTTCGACACAAAGAATGCGCTCGACCGCTCCGACCACGACACCGGCGCGGTCCGACGCAAAAGTCGGTAGGTCGGCCAGGGATTGCGAAGAAACGCATCCGACGTGAAGTCCAGTTGGTCATCGATCTGAGGTGTGTGCATGCTTTATTCCTGATCTGGGTTGAGCGCATCATCACCGGCGGTGTGATCGGTACGTGGATTCGCGTCGAGATTAATTTCGCCACGATGGCTCGGTCAATCCGGTAAAGAGCGCTGCAGGACAACACGTTTGAACACATTCGGCGTTCGCCTGATTCGTCGCCTCTGCAAGATTTCGTGCGGTGTCCTGTCGACAGGACGGCCCGCAAAACGCGGCCTAGCCCCGAGATTCGACAGTCGACAGTTTTCCGAAGCCTCACGTAGTGACATCCACTTGCCGTCGCGCATACCCTTGAGCGGTCGGCCGCAGAGTTGGGCGATACCTACGAGCCGCCTCCAATCACCCTGCCGATGACAGGATTTGACGCAGCGAGGCAAGGAATTACCGGCGTCGACGGCAAACACGCCTCGAGGCGTGCGCGAGCGCTCGCGCTGTCTGTCTGGCGTTGAGGCACCGTCACTTCCAGCGCAGATGTCGAAGGAGAGAGGACGATCAGCATGAGGCAAAGGTTCGGATGCTTTTTGCCCCCGTCCCACAGTCCGACCAAAAGTCCGCACGTAGCGCTAAAGCAAGACATCGAGATCTGCTGTTTAGCAGATGAATTGGGTTTTGATGAGATCTGGCTGGGTGAGCATCACTCTGGGGCCTGGACGACACTGAGCGCGCCCGACCTATTGATCGCTGCCGTGGCCCGCGAAACGCGCCGGATCCGGTTCGCTACGGGCGTGATACCGCTCCCCTATCACCACCCCGTACACACCGCCGAGAGAATCTTGCTCTTAGATCATTTAACCGAGGGCCGCACGATCCTGGGTTGCGGGACGGGTTCGTACGTCCACGACATGGAAATGATCGGGGTGGACCCTGAATCGATCCGCGCCCACTTCCGGGCCGCGCTGACCATCATCCAGCTGCTGCTCGACGGAAAGACCGTGGACGTCAGCACTCCATGGTTCATCGCGCATAAGGCGGTACTACAGCTACGACCGGTGAAGGACCGCATCGAGGTCGTGGTTGCGTCGTCGTTGACCGATGACGCCATCGCAATGTTGACCGAACTCTCGGTGAGCCCGAGTGTCAATTTGACTCAGCCGTGGGGCGTGATCCGCCCAGGTACAAATGCCGACTCGGTCGATGCAGTCGTTGAGCGGATCGAAAAATACTGCGCGGCAACAGGACAAGAACAGCCGGTCAGATGCAATGTGTTCGTCCATGTCGCCGACTCCGTGAGCGCCGGAATTGACGAGCTGCTGCCCGGATGGACTGCACAACGCCTCGATCTCTACCGGAAGATTCTGGGAATGCCCATTCCGGAATCGGCGACGACAAACCGCCGTGCCCTTGAGAGTCTGATCAACGCCGGCGCGTTCATCGTCGGCGACCCCGAATCGTGTAGCCGTCAGTTAACCGACTTGGGGCGTCGTCTAGGTTCCACTGCATCGTTGATGTTTTTCGTACCGGGCTGGCTAGATCACAGCTCGGCACGCAACCAACTCACCGCGCTAGCTCACGAAGTCGTGCCGGCGTTGCGCGGACACCTCAGCGGGACCGCGGAGTCGCGACGCCTCGTATCGTCTGAAGCCGGCCGACAGATCAGGCGCCGAGACGCGCTGATTGCGAAAGACCCAGCCATTCGGCCTACTGAACAGGCGCGCGCAGCAACATGACGCAACCGACCACGGCCTCGCAGCCGAGGGCTGGCCAGTCGACCGGCCTCCGCCGTCGTCGGCGTGAACCTATTCGCCCGATCCGTGTGTCCTGTCGACAGGACATACAGGCCGCCTCGGCAGCCGCACCTCAAAACGGCAATTGTCAGATGTCGTGGCAATTCGGCTACCGACGCCATCGGCAAACGCATCACCCATCGCGAGGCAGTCATTTAATGACACGCCAGAATATCCGCCTTCGAGCCGGATTTGCTTGCGACGCAATCGGCGGCCGGCCCAGATTAATCCCGGCACATTGACCGTCCCCGTCCGTTCGCATAACGTCATCATCGTCTAATGATTATTGAGCGCAGACTTCAGAGGAAACGACGCCCGCTATGCTGAATTCGTCGATGGTCTCGGCTCCGACCGGTGTGTCCGCCCTGGTGCGGCTGGCGAAAACTGGACGAGATGTTGTCGCGTTCAAAATGAACGGTGAACCACACTTTCTGGTGAATACTCCCGATGGAGCTAAACACGTCTTGAACCAGAAATCCGGATATTCTAAGGACACGCTGGCTAATCGATTCATCAAAACTGAAGTCGCCGACGGGATTCTCACCGCCGAAGGTCATCACTGGGCTATGCAGCGACGGATGCTCAACCCAGCTCTCAAAGACGTCGCACAAGTGCGGGCGGTTACTGGCCGTTGTGTAGAAGTTCTGATCGACAGTTTTGACCGCATAGCCAATACCGGCGAACAGGTCAACATTTCTGCCGCAATGTCGGATCTCACGCTCGCGGTGACCACCCGACTTCTGTTCGGTTTCGATCACCGGCCCTTTTTCCAACAATGCGAAAATATTACCGCCCGCCTGGTCAACGCGAATTTCGCGAGTCCTGAATCGGACGGCACGATGCGTCCTTACCGTGAAGCATTAGCTGACACGATTTGTCGGTTACGGAGGGAACCCCCCCACGACGGCTACCCCGGACTGGTCTGGCATGCGCTCGAGCGATCCGGTGGCGCGAGCGGGCAGGCGGCGATCGATCAGGTGACGACGCTGCTGTTGGCCGGCTACGAAACAACCGCAAATTCACTGTCCTGGACCTGGATTGAGCTGACCCGGCACCCAGACGAGTATTTTCGCTGGCAGCGCGCACTCGATGACGACCCCGACACGCCAGACACCGATGCCGCATTCAAGGAGGCCCTTCGCCTCTACCCGCCAGCCTGGATGATCGGCCGCCGCGCTCTGCGCGATGATCGGATCGGTGATGTGACCGTGCCGGCGCAAGCGGTAGTCGCGATCAGCCCGTACTTATTGCATCGGCACGCGCACTACTGGGAACAACCTGACAAATTCCGACCGGACCGATTCAGGAAGCTCAGCAACGCAGTGTCACACAACTATGCCTACCTCCCATTCGGCGCGGGGCCACGGTTCTGCATCGGATCGCTGATGGCGCAGCATGAAGCGCGGGTAATACTTTCAACGATTGGCCGGCGCTTCCACTTTGATGCAGTCGACCTGACTGATCCCGTACCAGATCATCAATTCATTCTGCGCGCACCGGCAGAATACCTCGTGACAGTCCGGCGACGCGCCGGTAGTCGCTAGACGCTCACATCGGACGTTCGCTGAAAAGACCCCAGAGGAGATCTCCAGTGCCCGAAGATTATGATTCTGTGGTGCGTGAAATAGTCGCCGCAGTTGCAAACATGAATCCCGCCGACGTCGCTCCCAGCGCTAAACTCTCCACGTTAGGGCTGGACTCGTTGAGCGTCATGGAAGTCTTTTTCCGTTGCGAAGACTATTTCGGCCGGTCGATCTTGAGTTCAGAAACGCCAGAGGTGCATACAGTCCACGACATCGTTGCACTCGTAGGGGCTAAAACCGCGGCGCTTTAGAAACCACATACGTTTAGAAACGACATACGCCCGCGCTTCGAATCTATCGAAAGGCAGCTCATTGAGCCGATTTCTCGCGGATGTGTTGCAGGCTGGAACCGGCAGCAAAAAAGGAATAACGGTCGACTACCCGCACGACCCCCGAAAAGCGACCTGGCACGAGATCGGATTGCGGGCCCGGTGCGGCGCCCGAATCCTCGTCGACGCCGGCGTCAGGCCCGGCGCGACAGTGCCCATCTTGACCAGCCAGCCGATCGAAGTGGCCACCGCCGCGCAGTCAGCGTGGCTGTGCGGAGCGGCCGTCACAATGCTCCAGCAACCCACCGCACGCATGAGCCGTCCCGCGTGGATTGGAAGCACAACGCAGATTCTCGCCATGCTCAACGCCCACACGATCGTCGTCGGGGAATCGTTTCGCTGGGCCGTGGACGCTTTGCAACAGCAGGGATTCATGACCGTCTTCGCTGACGCGTTCGAGCCGCAGCCGCACTTCACACCTGTGGATATCCCCGAAGGGGCCGCGGCACTGCGCCAGCTCACTTCCGGCTCGACAGGCACCCCCAAAGCCGTCGAAATCAGTCACCGAAACCTATGGGCGGCCACCAACGTCTGTCACACATCTTTCGGGCTCGATACGTCATCGGACGTGCTCGTGAACTGGCTGCCCCTGGCGCATGACCTCGCGATGATCATGTACATGTCATGGCCGATGCAGACAGGCGCTGAGCTCATCGCGATCACAGCCGACCAATTCATCCGCAACCCCGCCGTATGGCCCCAGATGATCACGGAGTTTAGCGGCACCATCACCGCTGGTCCGCACTTCTCATACGTCATTCTCAGCAGGGTGCTCGACCGATCCGCAGACGGCGCCTTCGACCTGTCGTCGTTGAGGTTGGCGATCAACGGCAGCGAGCCGATCAACTCCACCGATCTGGCCAGACTCGCCGAATCGGGCCGGCGTTTCGGTCTGCGCCCGGAGGCGATGACACCCGGTTACGGCCTGGCCGAAGCGACCCTGATCGTATCGGTATCCGCGGCCGACGACGTTCCCACCTCCGATCGGATCCTGTTAGACGATTTAACACACCACCATCGCGCAGTGCCCGTTGACGCCCGCAACGACGGAGGCAGCGTGGTTGAGCTCGCGGAACTCGGCCACGCGGTACACGGCATCGATATCCGAATCCGATCTGCCCGCGGAGCATGCGGTCCCCGGCAGGTCGGCGCCATCGAGATCCGCGGGGACAGCGTGGCCGAACAGTACGTCACCGTGGGCGGCGCACTCCCTCTGGCCGATGCCGACGGCTGGTTTGACACCGGCGACGTGGGTTATCTCAACGAGGATGGGGCGTTATTCGTGTGCGGGCGAAAGAAAGACGTCATCATTGTCGGCGGACGCAATCTCTACCCGACGGACATTGAGCACGCTGCCCAGCTCGTAGACGGAGTGCGCAACGGCAACGTCGCGGCGGTGGCCCTTGCCGCGTCGACCGCCTCGGAAGGCTTCGCCGTCCTCGCCGAATCGGTTTACCACGACAAGCCAGACGTCGTCGCCCGAATCCGCCGCGACATCGTTCACATGGTCACAGGCCGCGTCGGCCATGGACCCGCGCTCGTCGCGGTCATACCCCCTGGAACGCTGCCGAAGACACCTTCGGGAAAACTGCGGCGCCATGCCGCTGCCGCGCTCGCGGTAACAGACTGAGAACAATGACGCACCGCGGGCAGAAGACGCCGGAGCGGCGAGCAGCGCGCGGCGACCCTCACCGAGGGCGCAACACCATGCCGTTCACGACTCCGCTGACGGATACGGCGACGACAGGAGCTTCCGTGACCATCGTCGAGTTCGCCATCGAACCAAACCACACACCCGCCGACAGCGAGCGGCGTTCTACAATCATGTCCGCCCGCGAGTTCGGTCAGCATCAGACCGACCACATGGTGTCGATCAACTACACCGAGGGACAAGGTTGGCACGACGCAAAAGTCACCGCGTACGGCCCCATCGAATTGGCACCGTCGGCTCTTGGTCTGCACTACGGCCAAGAAGTCATCGAAGGGCTCAAGGCCTACCGGTGGACCGACGGCTCGATCATGTCGTTTCGCCCCGATGCCCACGCCGCCCGATTGCGGGCCTCGTGTCGACGCCTCGCAATGCCTGAATTGCCCGATCATCTTTTTCTTGAATCCCTGCGCCATCTCATCACCGTTGACGCCCAATGGATTCCGGCGGCGCACGAGGGATTCTCCCTATATCTGAGACCGTTTGTCGTCGCCACTGAACCCACGCTGGCGTTACGCCCCGCTAAGCAGTACCGATACCTGCTGATCGCATCACCCACCAAGGCCGGCATTACACACGGGCTCAAACCCGTCACCGTGTGGCTGGCCGAGGGTTACGCCCGAGCATTTCCCGGAGGGACCGGCGCGTTCAAGGTCGCCGGCAATTATGCGGCGTCGCTGGCGGCACAGGCCCAAGCAGTCGACAATGGCTGCGATCAGGTCGTGTGGCTCGACGCCGTCGAACGCCGATACATCGAAGAGATGGGCGGAATGAACATCTTTTTTGTCTTTGGCCGCGGGTCCACCGCGCGGCTAGTGACGCCGGAATTGACCGGATCAATTTTGCCCGGAGTGACCCGCGACTCCCTTCTCAAAATAGCCGCTGATTGCGGCCTCGCCATTGAGGAGCGGCGCATCGACGTCGCGGAATGGCGAAAGGAGGTGGCTGCGGGTGAGATCACTGAGGTCTTCGCATGCGGGACTGCCGCGGTCGTCACACCTGTTTCACGAGTCAAACACCACGGGGGCGAGTTTCCGATAGCCGATGGACGACCCGGCGAGATTACCCGACAGATGCGCAAGCGGCTGACAGGCATTCAGCAGGGAAAGTGTGCAGACAAGAATCAGTGGATGCTCAGGCTGGGGTGAACCACCGCGTGTCAACAAGATTCCGCGCATTGGCTACCGCAACGGGCTGAACAGTTGCCTCACTGCCCTAAGGAACAGCCGGCATCCGCGTGGAACTCGAGGGTGCACGCCGCGGTCGGCCGTGCACCCAACGGTACACGAATGTGTACTGGAATCTACCTATGGTCCGAAATAAGCAGTTCTACAACATGATTAGATGCTGAACCTGGCAATATCGACGCACAAGTGTTCACCAAATACCCGGAGCCTAGCCTCGATTTTGCATAGGAATTGGTGCGGGCTCGGTTTGATGCCGAGTAGTGTGGTGGGGTAGCGATTTTGGTGTGGCGGCGTGGTGGAGCTGTCCCGTGTCGCCGGGTGGGCGGGCTTTCCTGGGGCCGGTAGCTCTTTCCTGCTCACTGGGTCGGGTTGATGGGGGTGATCATCCGAAGGCGGTGCGCAGGTGTTGCCAGGCGGTCGCGATCGCCGATGCCCACAGCCAGGTGGCGTCGATACGCAGCCGTAGCTGGCGGGCGCCGCGGGTGATGCGGGCGGCGACGTGCAGGACCCGGTAGCGAAACGTAGTGGTTTCGGCGCGGGCCAGGCCGGGATGGCTGGTGAAGCCGATGAGCCGGGCCCAGGTGACCAGATCGGCGGCGGTCAGAATGATTTCGAGCCAGGCGGCGTTGGCGTCAAACGCGTGACACGGCAGGTTACGCAGGCCGGTGGCTTTGAGTTCGCGGATGCGGTCCTCGATGCGAGCGTGCTGGCGGTGCCGTAGCTCCAGACCGGCGACTTGCCCGGGCACCAGAGCGGGTTCGGTGTCGGTGATGAACGCGGTGACCCGCATGCCGTCGGCGTCGATGCAGTCCGCCCCGTCGGCGACCGCAGCCGCCAGATCAGCGAACACCTCCCCGAGCGCATACATCCACGGGCCGCGGTAGGTGTCTGCCAACGCGGCGGTGACCTGCGCCGATAACCCGGTACAGTCGGCGAGCTCACGCACCATGGCCATCCCGGCATGCGACACGACACCATGGCCGTCGGCAGAGACTTTCACCCGCGATGCCGCCGCGATATTCTTCACCTGCGAAGTGCCTTCCCGCCAGGATCTTTGAACCGTAGAGAAGTCCAATTATCCCTTGCAGGACAGGCACTTTCGCGTATCTACACCCCAACACTCACAACAATCCACGAAAAATCCGGGCTAGGCCGGTGAAGATTTCCAGATGTGCGCTGCCCATGTTGCCCAGGCCAATGAGGGCGAGCCGCACCGGGGCGGTGTTCATCGGCGTACCGCGGACGCCGCATGGCACGCGGCGGCTATTGTTGGCGGGTAGTCAGCTGTATCTGTCCAGGCGCCGCTGGAAATCGAGGCGGCCACGGCAGCGTGAATCGCCGCCGTCCGCAGGCCATCTGAGAATGAGGGCAGCCCTTCGGGTGTGGTTCCGGTGCGGATAGCTTCGTAGACGTCGGCGACGAACAGGTTGAAGCAGTCCTGGTACCCCTGGGGATGGCCGGGGGGCAGCAGCGAGTAGCGCGCGCTGCGCGGGTCGAGGGCTCCCCCGTCGCGTACCAGCACCGTCTTGGATGCGAGTGCCTCGATGATGAGTTCATCGGGGCGTTCCTGGTTGAATTGCACCGCCGTTTCACGGCCGTCGAAAGAGAAGGCCAACTCGTTTTTTCGGCCAGGTGAGGACTGGCTAACCACCAGGCTTCCGATGGCGCCGCGGTCGGTTCGGAATGCGACCGCCGCGCCGTCGTCTTGGCGGATACTGTCGCGTGGCGCGGCGGCTTCTGCTGCAAAGACGCTGCTGATCCGGTGCCCGGAGACGAACTCCGCCAAGTCGCACCAGTGCGAGCCGATATCGGCGAAGGTCATCGAGGTACCGCTTTGGTGGGGTCGGATCGCCAGCCGGTCGGGTCGGCTTCGGCCATATGGTCTTGCAGCTATCCGCCGTGCATCAGCCAGACCTCCGCGTCGGCGATCCGGCAGCGAGCTTCGCGCACCATCGGGTAGAAGCGGTAGATGAAGGATACGGCTGCGACCGTGCCCGCCTTCTCGGCGGCTGCGACAAGTGCTGCAGCATCGGCAACCGTTGTCGCCAAGGGCTTTTCACAGATCACGTGCTTGCCTACCGCCAGCGCGGCAATGCTCTGCTCGAAGTGGGCGTTGTTGGGCGTGCAGATGTGCACGACGTCGATGTCATCGGCGGCGAAGATTTCTTCGGCGGTGGCCCCGCGTTCGGCCCCGAGCCGCTGCGCGGAGTCGTCGCTTCTCTGTGGTGTGCTGGCGCAGATTGCGGCGAGTTGCCCGCCAGCCCGGTGGACGGCGTGGGCGTGCACTGAGCCCACCATGCCAGCGCCGATGATTGCGCTGCGTGGCGGATTTTGCTGGATCACCGCTGGTCCCTTTTCTGCATGTCGCTGAGTAGGTCTTGGACCATTGCCTGGGATCGGGCCGGGATGGCAGTACCGGGAAAGAATCGTTCGACGATTGCCCACACCTCTGCGCTGGTGGTGATTCCTAGGTGGCGCAGCAGAACTCGCAGATCTTCGGCATCACGGGTTGCGCGACCTGCGAGGACTTTCATCGCCAGCAGGTGATCTGCTGGCGTGACGCTGACTTGCAGGTGTGGATGGTCGAATACTCGGTCTCCTTCGCCGGGGCGGCGGGCGACGTAGCTGGCGGCTTGATTGTTGAGCCACGTTGTGGGCCAACCATTTTCTTTCGCGATTTCACGGATCGCTGCGATCATCGGCCCATCGGGGCCGAATTGGGCGTCGATGTCCCGAGTGGCCGTGCGGTGCGGGTCATAGGCCAGGATCATCGCCGCGCCGCCGTAGACATGCACATGCCCGATGACTCGGCGGCGTTCGAGTTTGGCCGCCAGCGCCTCGAATGCACGGCGGATGTCGGTGAGATCAAATAGCGGTTCGGGCATCGGGGTGACTCCATCGTGAGTGAGGTCGTGGCGGTCAAGGTAGATGCCGCGACGGCGGAACGCGGTGGGGGTCCACAACACGGCCTGCACCCGCGCGGAGGGCAACGCTGAGATCCACCAGGCGCGGTACAAGAAGCGATCCACGGTGAGCGTCCACAAAGGTCCGGGCAGACCATGCCGGGCGGCGAGGTGCTCGGCGGCGCCGGCGAGCAGCGCATCGAAGCGGGGGTCGCCAACTAGAGCTGGTTCGGTAGTGATTAGTGGCAATGCTGCACGGCCGGCTTCGTCGGCCCCGCGGGCGAATTCGAAGAACACACGCAGCCGGGTCGCCTCATCGCGGCTGTTGGTGATCGCTTCGGCAGCCTGCGCCAGGGTCAATGCGTTCTGCGGTACGGCAAGGTCGGTGCGCGCGCCCTGCTGACGGTGGACAGCGCGAACTGCGTCGGCCGGATATCCCGAAACGCGTCTGATCTGGCGGTTCGAGAGAATCCCTCGTGCCCGGGCCCGGGTCACACCCCAATGCTGGGCGGCCTGGTCAGCGCTCCACAGCTCCATACCCACCAACATACGCGCATTGCGCGCGGATGTCGCCCTATCTTGGCGCTTAGTTCGAACCACCGCTTAGTCGGAACAGCACGGATCATCGGGTGTTTGCGGTGTCTGATCGCTTCGGGTGGTGCGGGCCTACGGTCGGCCGATCGGTCGTGGGTGCAGGCGTAGTTGTAAGCCTTCGGGCTTGAGGGTGAGGGTTTCGGTAACTGTCAATTGGTAGTCAGGCTGTGGTTCGAGGTCGAATTGGTGCAGGATCGTGGCCAGCGTCAGGATGATTTCGTGGAGCGCGAACTGGCGTCCGAGGCAGGCGCGAATCCCGGTTCCAAACGGCTTATAGATATGGGCCCCCAGGGTGCGGATTTTCTCGGGCGCGAAGCGGTCGGGGTTGAACTGGTCGGCATCGGGCCCCCATGCGGGATCGCGGTGTGCGGCGAGCAGGAGCACAAACACCCAGTCACCCGTTTTGAATCTGTATTGTCCTTCTCCAATGGTGGTGTCGCGCTTGGCTTGTCGGAAATATCCTGGCGCGACCGGCCACAGTCGTAGGGTTTCGTCGACGATTCGGCGTAGGTAACGCAGTTTGGCGACGTCATCGAAGGTGCTGTTGGGGAACTCGCGGTCTGGCCAACGGGCATCGATCTCGGCGCGCGCATTTTGGGCTATGTGCGGGTTTTGCGCTAGGTAGTGAAGGGCGAATGCGATTGTATTGGCGGATGTTTCGCTGCCAGCGACCAGCAGAGTCAGGATCTGGTTGATGATGTTAGCGTCGTCGAGCTGTTCGCCGGTTTCTGGATCTTGGGCAGACAACATGATGTCGAGCATGTCGCGAGGGCCTGCGTCCTTGTCGACATCGCGGCGTCGGTCGATGAGCTTGCTGATTTCGTTGCGCAGGTACTTCTTGTCAGCCTGGTGTTGTTGGCGTTGGGCGCCGCCAAAGAATCTCTCGTAGAACGGGATTGCGTCGGTGCGGCGGTTGGCGTACTTGAGCTCACGGAGCACGGTAGTGATAAACGGGTCTTCGGTGTCCTCGCCCAGCTTGTTGAATGAATGGCCGAAACCGGCACGTGCAACGACTTCGGTAGTCAACCGGTTGGCGTCGGCGGGAACGTCGATCCAAAAGCAGCCATCGGCGCGTGCACTCCATGCTTCGATGAACTCGCGCACTGTCGCGACCATGCTGGGGTGATAGCTGGCCATCGCCGATTTGGTGAACGCCGGCATCAGGATGTTGTGAGCCTTTCGCCAGTTCGGTTCATGGTTGTAGGCGGTGAACAGGCCGTCCCCAGCGACCGGGCGTAGCTTGCGGATCGAGTGTCCGACGTGCTTTTCCCAGGTTGCTTCGTCGTTTATTTCGTTGACCAGGTCGGTGTTGGCGACCACGACGACAGGCACGTTGAAGATCCGTTGTTCGACGATGCCGCCGTGGCCGGCGATGTCTTTGGTGAGGCCCTGAGTGGGTTTGGTCAGATCGATGGTGAGTAGATCACCGATGATGGGGAGCCGGTATCGCGGGTGGGGCATTGTGGCGGCAGGCGATACGGTCGGGGTCATTTTAGGTGCTCATCTCTGGTTGTTGAGTCCAGTTGTCGTCAAAGGTTTGGGCGCGTGGCCACCAGTGTGCCAATCTCAGCAGTTCAGCGGCTTCCTGGTCGAGCGTGGTCGAACGCGAATGCACGACCACATCGGCTTGTGGTGCAGACACGCCGACGCCGGCAGCGCGCGCCGACACGGCATGGGCCAGCTGCAACGCATGTACGGCGGCGTCTCGTCGACGCGGGGATACGCAGTGGCGGTCGAGGAACGCCGTGATCTCGGCGGCTTGCAGATCGTGGAAGTAAGGACGCAACCGAAGCAGGGCATCGCGGATCTGCACAGTGGTCTGGTGTAAATCCAGCGTTGTCTTGCGGCGAGCCGTGTTGTGCACTTTGAGCTCAAAAGCGCTCTCGGGGACCGCGGCGGTCATGTCGGCGCACAGCGGCTGCAAGCGACGCCACCGGCGGCTCGTGGGGTCCAGGCCGGCCCGGGCGGTCAAGGTGCGCAGCCAGGGCACCGAGGCCATCATGCAGGCCGCGACTGCCTCATAGAAGAAGTTCACGCCATGGACATGCAGGCGGTAGTCGATGCTGTGCATCCAGCCCAGCTGCTCGAGGACTGCCAGTGCGACAGCGCTGATGCTGGTGGCTGCGATAGCGACCCCGAGGACCGCGGCACCAGCCGCAAGCAGACGTTCCGGACGCCTGGCCTCGGGGCGCACGCTCTCCGTGTAGGCCATCCGCAGGAACTGGACAGCCAACACCAGCAACAGACTCACCAGCAGTACCCAGGCCAGCACCCCATCCCACC
>NZ_BAAGDE010000049.1:0-46883 GCF_054660795.1 Mycobacterium sp. MUNTM1 | reverse complement strand
CCGCCCCTCCCGCGCCGCCGCAGGCGCCCCACACCGGACCCCTCGGCGGTCTGCCCAAGGGCGATGAGTTACCCGACCGCGGCTGGCGCCGCGTCGTACGGCTGCTCACCTTCGGCCTGATCAACCTGGGCCCGTCGCCCGCCCAGCAGCAGGAGGCCCAGTTCGAGGCGGCCATCCGGACCCGCCTGTACGGCAACCGCAAGGTCGGCGTGTTGGGCAAGGGCGGCGTGGGAAAGACGTCGGTGGCCGCCAGCGTGGGCTCGTTGCTCGCCGGGCTGCGCAACCAGGACCACGTCGTGGCGATCGACGCCGATACCGCCTTCGGCCGGCTCAGCAGCCGCATCGATCCGGCCTCGACGGGCTCGTTCTGGGAACTCACCGCCGACAAAAACCTGCGGTCGTTCGACGACGTGGTGGCGCGGCTGGGCCGTAATGCCGCGGGCCTTCACGTGCTCGCCGGCGAACCGGCGTCGGGCCCGCGCCGGGTGCTCGACCCGGCGATCTACCGGGAGGCCGCGCTGCGGCTGGACCGCCATTTCACCATCTCGGTCGTCGACTGTGGCTCGTCGATGGACGCGCCGCTCACCCAGGAAGTCCTGCGCGACCTGGATGCGCTGATCGTGGTGTCCTCGCCCTGGGCCGACGGCGCGTCCGCCGCCGCGCGCACGATGGAGTGGCTGGCTGATCAGGGCTTGGACGCGCTGCTGCAGCACACGATCGTGGTGCTCAACGATTCCGACGGGCATGCCGACAAACGCACCCGGGCATTGCTGGCCCGTGAGTTCACCGATCACGGCCGGCCGGTCATCGAGGTGCCCTACGACCCCCACCTGCGGCCCGGCGGCGTCATCGACGTGAGCCACGAGATGGCCCCGGCCACGCGGCGCAAATTCCTCGAGATCACCGCGACCGTCGCCGGCTACTTCGCGGCGCGTCCCGACGGCGCGAAAGACCATCGGCCCAAGGACAACTGACGACTAGGCCCGCGCCGAGGGGTCGGCGATGGCCTCGATCTTGCACACCCGGGATCCGCGGATCGTCAGCACGATGACGGCGAACAGGCGGCGCTCGCTGAAGGCCAGCAGTACCGGTCCGCCGACCGGACCGCTGACCAGGGTCACGTCCGGCCACAGGTAGCGCAACAGGTTGGTCGCCACCGCATCCGGTCCGTGGTTGATCTGCGGTGGCGGGGCCGGATCCGCGAGGATCGTGCCCACGCCCCACACCGTCGGATCCAGGACGGCGGCCAACGCTTGCAGGTCACCGTTGGCGCACGCGGCGATGAACTTCTCGGTCACCAGCTGGTGTTCGGCGGGGGCGACGTCGGCCAGCTTCGGTTGCGCCGCTTCGAATTTGGATCGTGCGCGCCGTGCCAGCTGACGGCAGGTGCCGACCGGGCGGCCAACAGTCTGCGCGATCGACTCGAAGGGGACGCCGAACACGTCGTGCAGCACGAAGGCGACCCGTTCCCCCGGACTGAGCCTCCGCAAGACTTCGAGCAGCGCGGTGCGGATCTCGTCGTCGAGGGTGATTCGGTCGGCCGGGTCGACGCGGTGCGGCGCGGGTTGGTCTTCGATGTCGCCCGGGCGCTCGTATCTGGCGCGGGCCGAGCGCACCTGGTCGAGGCAGAGGCGGCTCGCCACCACCGTCAGCCACCCGCGGGTGTCCTCGATCTCGCCGATGTCGGCGCGCGAGAGTCGCAGAAAGGCCTCTTGCGCAATGTCTTCCGCCTCGCCGATGTCGCCCAGCATCTGGTAGGCGAGGTTGACCAGATACGGGCGGTGCCGACGCCAGGCCTCGCTGACCTGATCGCTGGCTGACGACGACTGGTTCATGTCTCTTCGACGATTCGCTGAGGCAAAAAGTTACACGTTCTCGCGATGTAACTTTCCCACCTTTTGCCCCGTCGTTTCAGCAGTGCAGGAAGTTCACCGAAGGAGCCCCATCATGACCATCGTCGTCACGGGCGCGACCGGCAACGTCGGGCGTCCACTCGTCACCGAACTGCTCGCCGCGGGAGCCCGCGTTCGGGCCGTCACCCGGCATCCGGCGCCTGCCGGCTTTCCCGCGGAGGTCGAGGTGTTCGGTTCGGCCGCCGACGCGCTGCCCGGCGCCGCCGCGGTGTTCCTGAACTCGCGGGCGCTGGCTGGGCAACTGGAAGACGTGGTGGCGCAATGCGCGCGGGACGGAGTCACCAAACTGGTCGCGCTGTCGGCGATCAATGCCGACGACGACGTCACCCGGCAACCGTCCCGCTTTCGCGGGGACCGCAACAGGGAGGTCGAACGCCTCGCGGTCGACTCCGGTCTGGCCTGGGTGAGCCTGCGGCCCACCGTGTTCGCGACCAATTTCGCCGGGATGTGGTCGGCGCAGATCCGCGCCGGCGACGTGGTCGCCGGGCCCTACCCCGCCGCATCGACGGCGCCCATCGTCGAGGCGGACATCGCGGGCGTCGCGGCCCACGCATTGCTCGCCGATGACCTTGTCGGGCAACGGATCCCACTGACCGGTCCCCGGTCTTTCACCAACTCCGAACTGGTCGAGGTGATCGGCGGCGTCCTGGGGCGGGCACTGCAGTATCGCGAGATCCCCGCCGATGCCGTGCGGCAACGGTTCGTCGAAATCGGATTCGGGCCCGGCTTCGCCGACGCCTACCTCGCCATGCTCGCCCAGACGCTCGACACCCCCGCCCTGGTGACCCACGACGTGGAGAAGATCCTCGGCCGCCCTCCAGTTCCCTTCGCGCACTGGGTTTCCGAACACCGCAGCAGGTTCGACAACGAGAAAGTAGGAATCTGAGATGACCGATCCGCGTCCCCCGCGCTACCTCAAGCCGATGAACAAGTTCATGATGGCTGTCCAGCGGCTCGGCATTCCGACCGGTCCCGCCATGGTGCTCACCGTGCCCGGCCGCAAGTCGGGTCAACCACGCAGCACCCCGATGACGCCGTTCAGCTTCCGGGACGGCCTCTATGTGGTGGCGGGCTATCCGGGCGCCGACTGGGCGGCCAACGCCCGGGCCGCGGGGACCGGCACGCTGCGCCGGGGCCGACGGTCACGCCGCGTCCGGATCGTCGAACTTTCCGCCAGTGAGGCCCGGCCGGTGCTGCGGGCGTTCCCCACCGAGGTTCCGGTCGGGGTGTCGTTTGCGAAGCGGTCGGGGATGGTGCGCGACGGAACGGCTGACGAATTCGAAGCGCTGGCAGGGCGACTCGCCGTCTTCCGCTTCGATCCGGCGGGCTCGGTCTAACGCGACGGAATCGCCGGCTTGCAGATGCAAGCTGCCGCCGTTTAGCCAAACGAATGCCGGGCGAGGTCATTCACCACAAGCAAATCAGATCGTCCGGCCGCCTTAACTCACCGCCTTGTCCGCCTTGTCATGGGCGACTGGAAGCACGTCTACACTGCCGCAGTCATCGCCGCTACCTCCCCCGTCCGCTACGCTGCCACCTCATCCGCCAGTGAACGGGGTTCGTTAACCTTTCGCCGATTCTCGGAGTCCCGGTCGAGGGGCGAGGCAAAGCAGCCCGACCCCTGACGACGACCGGCCGGAAGCTTACGCACTTGCCATAACGCGCCCGCAAGCTACTTGATGAGAACTGTCCCGCAACGGATCAATACCCTACGTATCGTTCCATTCGGTGAGCCGCTGCCGATGTATTTTCCATTGGTGTTGTATCTGGCTTCGGCAGTAGTCTTCGATGCGCTGTCGCTCTGATTGCGGGATGCTTCTTCTCCCCGCATGTGGGTTGTCGTCGTGCCACTCATCGATCATCTCGTGTAGGAGTTGATGGAACCGCTGGCGGAATATCTCTTCATCGTCGTCTTGTAATTCGGGCCCGGAGAAACTGTCGCGTAAATAGGTGGGCTCGGCCTCCACGCTCTGGCGCAAATGGCTTATCTCGCGGACGTTTTCACCGACTGCGCGGGCTATCTCTTCGTCGCTGGGAAGCTTGCCGGTGCGGAGAGCTTCTTGCACGAAGGGGTGGAAGTCGGAGATGTCAGGCATCGTGAGTCCTAACCGCGCGACGTCATCGGCGTTCGCAATCACCCACGCGGCAGCGACCAAGAACTGTGTGGCGGTGAAAGCACAAATTTTTGACCATGGCGGGGCTGAGCTGGTGGCTTAGAACGTGACGTTGCCCGAGGGCTTGAGCGCGAATCCGTGTTGTCCGAGGCTGGTATCCAGACAGGCGACCAGCCCGTCACCACCGACGGCGCAGGTGACGTTCTGATACGAGACTTTCTGTCCGGCGCCGAGCAGCGTGCCATGGTTGTACGAGCCGATTGGGCAGCCACTTAGCTCCTTGTCGATGCGAAATCCCGCTGCACCCCAGTCGCCTACGGTGCCGGCAGCATACGACTGAGTGGGCGTGGGACCTGATGCGACGCCGGGTATTTGGCCTTCACAGTGAATGCCCTGGGAAGAACCCGCTGGTTGCGGATTGACGGTAGCCGTGAAACCGCACTGAATGTTGTAGGGAGTCGAGAACGCCACGAAACGACCCGGTCCTTTGGGGCCGGTGCCGATGTAGTTGTCTGCTGGCGCAGCGACGAAGCTGTCGACGTTGGGGAAACCGGGCGGCAGCGCGTCAGCGTGGGGGCCGCATGCCAGCAAGGTCAGGGCAGCCGCGAAGATTCCAGTGCCCAGGTACCGCGTGGTGCGAACGGTGGCAGTGCTCATCCAGTCCTACGTGGTTGGGGGAGTCTGGTTTATCGCGGTGGGGACAGGTATCCCGTCCTTTCGCAGGCTGCCTGGGAAACATGGCGATGTTCCGATGATCGTCGGGGGCGAGCCGGGTGGATACGCGGCCTTGATTTGCACCACGTAACCGTCGGGGGCGTAGCCAAACCTATTGGGCTTCTCAAAACCTTGACGCTCAAGGACTTGCCAACCCCAGCGTTTCCAGATGCTTTCCACCTGACCGAAAACGGCATTGACGTCCGTACCTAGCGGAAGGTTCAAATCACCCCAGTACGCGTAGTTAACCGGAGCATTTTGGTCTTTTGGCTCGTCTTCGCAGTAGGCGATTCCGGACCCGACACCGCTATAACGAGTTCCATCCACGCTGGCGCCAGAGGGCAGTGCGTCCACCGTCTGCTGAATGTATTTGATTACCGTCTTCTGCGCTTCTTCTTGGGTCGCAGGTATTTTCGGTGAGGGAACGGCGGGTGTCGATTCCATCGGACCTCCTGGGATTACCGTTGCACCAGACGCATCGCGCGACGCAGGTTGTTTCGTGGACGTGGATGACGATCCCGATGAGCACGCAGCACATAGCCCCGCTGTGAGCAGCACAGCCAGCAAGCAAAGCACATTACGAGTTGAGGGCTTCATCAGGATTAGGGCGTGAAAGTGGGCGGGGTGACATCGACTCTTCCTGCGATAATACGGCCCATATTGTCAAGCGCCGGGTTGCCCGGATCCCAATAACTACTGTGGGCCGTAACCGTCGGCAAGCCGAGAGGCCAACCCGGTCCGGGCGCTGCTTCAAATGGGATACCACCAAACTTTGAACTCATTGGGTCGGGGCCCAGTGTCATGCCCGTGACCACACCGATAACATCGTTTTGCGCACGGGTCGCGAATACATGCGCCCCAGGATCGAGGTCGAGGTCGCTGGCATGTCCAGCCAATACGCCGGGGCTGCCCACCGCGACGACGTTGTTGGCGTCGAGGTGGTGACCGCCGAGTGCTGCTGCCCCGAGTTCGGTCGAACCGTAGGAGTGCCCAATGACGGTGTTCAGTGAGGGGCCCCCGGTAAGCGCATCGTTGTGGGAGGCCCGCAATCCGGCTTGGAAATCGTCAAGCGCGGCAGCCCCATTGTGCGCGTAGCTGGTCGACGCGGCATCAATAAGGTTCATTGGCCGGTCATAGCCCATCCACGTGGTTACCGAAACATCGCTGGGATGCAGGCTTTTGTCGGCAGCGAGCGTGGCGGACAACATCCGTTCTGATTTCAGGGCACTGGCATCAAAGCGCGTAAGGTCTTGCCCCGTGCCAGGAATGAAGGTGGCGTTACGTTTTGCCGTATCGGGATTGTTGATGGAGACCGCGGCGCGGCCCTGGTCGTCGATGAAGCCTAGGTACCTCGGCAGCTCGCCAGGCGGCATTTTGCCCGGTGGCGGGCCAAGATTGTCCTTTACCTTCGAGTATCCTTCCCGGGCTCGGTTGGCCGCATCCCACTGCGCTTTCCAGTTTCGATACTCCCTCGACGGCAGGAAGGGCTCTTTCCCGTTAGCCCAGTCTGGATGCTGAGTGCGGAGGCGATCCAGGTCGGCTTGGCTGGCATTTTGTAGCTCGGGGAGATGCAGCCTGTTGTAGTGGTCGCGGTCGGGGAATGGCATGCCCGGATGGTTGCCGATGAAATGGTTGCGGTTGTATTCCGCGTCTTTCTGCTCTTGGGTGAGCGAGTTCCATGCCTGCGTGAACTGGTTCGGATCGTCCGGCAGCGGGGATGCGGGTAGGTCTTGATCGACGAGCACCGTCGGTGGCGCGTTGGGGTTGGTGGTGTCGCTTAGCAGGTGTTTGGCGTCGTTGATCGCTCGGGCGGTCTCTGCGTCGGCAGCGCCGAGCTGACCGGCGAGGCGCTGCAGATTATTGGTTTCGGTGGCAGCTACGTTGGCGCGATGGGCTTGCAGCTGATCGACCTGCGACTGTAGACCGGCAGTATCGTCGGGGTCCATCAGTTTGGCCAGCGTGCGGGCCGCCGCGTAGTCGTAGGTGTCGGTGACTGCCCAATCTTCCGAAACGTTGAAGTGATCACCTTCTAGCCCCTGGGCGTTGGACTTCAGCGATTCGATCATCGGCTGCATCGCCTTGGCGCCGTTCTCGTAGGCGTCAGCCAGTTTGTCGTAAGCCGCAGCGACGGCCCGATCCTGCATGTATTCGCGCTCGGCCCGCTCGTCAACGGCGTCTTTCGTGTGGCCCTGCCAATCGAAGCCGAGAACTTGCTCGTGGACGCGCGCAGCGGATTCCAGCACCTTGTCTCCGGCGGTGCGCAGCGGCGGACCCATGTCACCTAGTGCGGTGGCGTTGGCCTTATACACATTGCTCTTCTGCGGGCGACCCACGTCGTTGTTCCTCGGATCAGATCGCGGGCACCGTGATAATCACCAGACCACGACCACGCGGTTGAGGTCACCCATCCCACCAAATCCGTCGCTGAGCATGCTCGGCAGCGACATCTGCCCGGGCATTATCAAGTCCGCGAGTTGGAACCTCTTGGTGCAGCCCCGGCATATCTGGGCCATGTTTTCGTATCGACCCCCGACTGCCTTCAAGGAAGCCTGCACTCGATCATGGGCGTCGGCCAACGTCGCTGCAGTGGCGAAGCCGGGCAGGCCAGCCATCGCGGCAGTCGCACCCGGCACAGAAATGCCGGTCAGCACACCGTTCTCCGCGCCTATCCGCTCGGCTCCGGCCAGCACGTTCGCCGGGATGATCGCAAATCCACCCATACAGCCCATTTCTCTCGCGATCAGTGCCACCTCAACGGCCTGGCCGCCCCGGGGAATTTTACCGCTCAACCGTGAGCAGTTCTGCCTCAATTAAGTGAACCGCCAACGACAGCTGGAAACACCACTGTGGCGCGCGCCGCCGTGGCGAGAGCAACGACTTAAACGACTACTGCTGGCACTCATTCCGTGAGGACATCCCAACCCATCCGACTACCGTGCCACCCAGTACCCCCAATTAACGATCTTCTCAGCCCTGGAGCGACTTGCGGGGTCCCGGGGCAACCCGAACCTTGTCCGCGTGGATCCGAAGCAGACAATCGGTTGGGGTTCCGCGAAATTTTGATAGACGGTGATCCTTCTGTCGTTACAGCATCAGGACCTCTATCGCCTCAACGGGCACCAAGGTTTCGGCCATTGCGCAAAAGCTCACATAACTGCCAAAGCGCTCCACAACCCACGAAATTTCGAGCAATGATCGAAACCTGTGGATGCGCCTCGGTGGGGTGGGCCTGAAGGTGGGCGCACCTTCCCGAGGATGATCATCACGGAATCAGGCATTCGATCAAGACCGGCGTTGGTGCGCTGGTTGGGAAGGCGCGCCCATGCTCACCGTAGTTCACGCCACCGATGGGACCAACGTTGACGACGTCAGTGGTCGATCTTTGCTTATGAGATTGTCCGCGATGGGGCCCGGCAGATGCTGACGGCATTGAAGGCCGAGGTCGCCGCCTACATCGACGCCCACTGCCACCTGGTGGATGAGGAGGGGCATCGGCTGGTGGTGCGCAACGGTTTTCACGATGAGCGCACCGTGCTCACCGCCGCTGGTGCAGTGGCGGTGCGTGCGCCGCGGGTCAACGACAAACGGACCGACCCCGACTCTGGTGAGCGCAAGCGGTTTTCCTCGGCGATCTTGCCGGCCTGGGCGCGCAAGTCACCGCAGGTCAACGAAGTCTTGCCATTGCTGTATCTGCGCGGGCTGTCCACCGGCGACTTCGCACCCGCCCTTGAGCAGTTCCTCGGCACCGGCTCGGGACTGTCGGCGGCCTCGATCAGCCGGCTGACCGCCCAATGGCAAGACGAAGCCACAGCGTTCGGGGCCCGGGACCTATCGGGCAGCGACTACGTCTATCTGTGGGTCGACGGGATCCACCTCACGGTACGCCTCGACCAGCAGAAACTGTGTTTGCTGGTGATGATCGGGGTGCGTACCGACGGACGCAAAGAAACTGGTCGCGATCACCGGCGGGTACCGCGAATCCACCGAATCGTGGGCCGATCTACTGCGTGATTGCCGCCGCCGCGGTATGAGAGCACCCGTGCTCGCGGTCGGCGACGGCGCACTCGGCTTCTGGTCGGCGCTGCGCGAGGTTTTCCCTGACACCCACGAGCAGCGCTGCTGGGTTCCACAAGCAGGCCAATGTCCTTTCCGCACTGCCCAAATCAGCACACCCAAGCGCGTTGGCCGCGCTCAAGGACATCTACAACGCCGAGGACATTGATGAGGCTCAGGTCGCGGCCAAGGCCTTCGAACTCGACTACGGCGCCAAGTATCCCAAGGCGGTCACCAAGATCACCGATGACCTCGACACCCTGCTGGAGTTCTACAAATACCCTGCGGAGCACTGGATCCACCTGCGCACCACCAACCCCATCGAATCCACCTTTGCCACCGTGCGATTGCGCCAGCGCGTCACCAAGGGCCCGGGATCGCGTGCCGCCGGAATCGCGATGGCCTATAAGCTCATTGAGTCCGCCGAAACTCGCTGGCGCAAAATCAACGCACCACACCTGTTCGTACTGGTTCGCGCCGGCGCCGTCTTCCATAAAGGCAAACTCCTCGAACGCCCCATCGACATCACCCCGCCCGAGCCAACCGACGACGCGGTGGCCGCGGTCGGAATCGATGTCGCCTAAACACCCGAATCCAGCGGTGGAGGGGTTTTTCGTTCGGTCGGTCATCGATCTGGGCCGTGGCGGGGCGTGGCAACGATCAACCAGGATGTGTAGTGCTCGACGACCTGTCCACCGAGCGCACGGCAAGCTGTCGAGGCTTCATCAACCTCTCGGGGTGTCCAATCACTAAACGTGCTAAAGAGGCAATGGATCTGCTTGGCGTCTAACTGGATGCTCCACCTGTAGGCACACACGTCGTCGACCGAGAACAGCCCGGTGTGCGTCAGCTTGTCGGCCATGACCGCAGCATCCTCGGGGTTATCGGCCCGCGCAGTCGGCCGCCGGCTGACAATCCGCTCCACTTCGGCCCGGAACGCCGTGGTGGCAACAGCAGGGTCCCCGAACACATTGCGCCACACCAGTAATCGACCCTCCGGCACCAGGGCGCGATGGACCTTTGGCAAGACCACATCGAGATTCATCCAGTGGATCGACGTCGCCGCCACCACAAGATCGAACGTTGATTCGGCGAACTCGACGTCCTCGGCCCGCGATAGCAGCAAATCAGCGGCCGGATACCTCGCCGTCAAGATGGCTGCCAGATCGCGGCCCGGCTCGACCGCAACGACGTCCATGCCCTCGCCCAGGAGCGGCCCGGTGGCCTCACCTGTCCCTGCCCCCAGATCAAGAGCGCGGCGACCCGGACCGACCAGCCCAGTCGCGCGCACACGGTGCCAAAGCTCCGGAGGATACGGCGGTCTCGACGTTCTGTACAAATCAGCGCGACGGTTGAAATGCATAGGGCCGGACATACATCCAGAGTATGTGGCGCCACGCTGAGCGATCACACGTTTAGTCGGCCCGACGGACTCGTCGCTGCCGATCCCCTCCCAGCCCACCGCAACGAACACCTGATGCCGCACTTTGCCGCTAGCCCATCAAAAGCCGCAATCCACAGGATTTGACAATATCTCCGAAATTTCTGGGCCAGGCCTCGGCGCGGTACTGGGTTGGACGGCGAAATCAAAGAACGGGGAGTATGAGCTGCGACTTCTCAGTCCGTCAACACCGTACCGAATACGGGCTGCCAACAGAAACGACCACGGCCTCCAAACTGGGGATAGCGCTATCATTGGGACCGTCCTAATCGCCGTGCGTTGCGCTTTGAAGTACGCTGCCGCCTCTTCTGGGTGTGCTTTACATGGACGTGCTGGCGTGCGGCGCGAAGGATGGACCGGCGTGACGAACGGCGCCAATACATCTGGGTATGAGGCGATGACGTTGCACGGGTCGAAGCCGTGGCGCTTGGGGCTTGGCTGAATCGTTATCTGCCGTTTCAGCTGGCTTTACCGGAGACATGCCGGCCTCAGGCGCCACGGCAAATATGTTTCGCGCCGGGTGGAAACTTTAACAGTGTCAGCATTAACTGCAGCCGCCACTTATTCGTCGCTATATAGAGTCAGGACAGGCACCATGATTGTCATCGGAATTGACACACATAAGGTTACACACACCCTCGTTGGTGCCGACGCGGTCGGGCGTATCGTCGGCGACCTGACGGTACGGGCTACCACCGATGGGGGCATGAAGGCGCTGGCTTGGGCGCGTACAAATTTCGGTACTGATTTGGTGTGGGGCATCGAAGATTGTCGCAACGTGTCATCGCGGATGGAGCGCGATTTACTCAGCGCGGGTCAGCGTGTGGTGCGGGTACCGCCACAGCTGATGGCTCGCAGCCGCGCCTCAGCCCGCACCAGAGGCAAGTCAGATCCGATAGACGCGCTGGCCGTCGCTAGGGCTGTCTTACGGGAACCGGATCTGCCGGTCGCCGAGCACGACGAGGTCTCCCGTGAATTTAAATTGTTGGTGGACCGCCGGGACGACCTAGTCGGCTACCGCACTGCTGTGATTAATCGACTGTTGTGGCGATTGCATGAACTCGACCCATCGCATGCGCCGAAGGGCACAGCACTTGCCCACTTTAAACAACAGCACGAGCTTAGAGACTGGCTGTCGGTACGTTCAGAGCTGGTTGCCGAACTAGCTCGCGAAGAGCTGACCGATGTCATGGGGTTGACCGAACAGATCAAAGACTTGGAGATCCGCATCGCTGCGCTCGTGCGCGCAAAGGCATCATCGTTGCTCACTATTTTCGGTTGCGCAGAGTTGACTGCGGCGAAAATCGTTGGAGAAGTTGCGGGGGTGTCACGGTTCCGGAGTGAAGCCGCATTCGCCCGTCACGCGGGCGTAGCGCCAATTCCCCATTGGTCAGGGTCGAGGCACGTGAGGTTCCGAACAATTCGCTCAGGCAATCGCCAGTTGAATATGGCCTTATATCGAATTGCAATAACCCAGATCCGACGCAATGGGCCTGGTGCAGCGTACTACAAGCGGCGCCGCGAGTCGGGGGATTCGCATGCCGAAGCCCTGCGCCGGGTCGAACGCCGGATTGCCCGCACCGTGTTTGGACGTCTACGCGCCGACCGTGTTGCCCAAGCCGCGTCGTCCGACTGCTCACCGTCATCTTGTAATCGATGGCTAGCGCTTTCCTGAGAACCTTCCGCCGCTACGCCGGGCCCTTCCCTCGGTGGCCAGGCACTACACAGCCGAGTACTACCAAAGTGACTGGGGATGCCGCTGTCCGTGAGCCGCATCATGGCCGTTCATCTAATCACGGTCGTGGTGGCACACGGCTTCGAGTTTGATGCCGAATTCGTCATACCAGAACGTAGCGTAATAATGCCCGGGATATTGCGGGAAATGGCGCGGCGGATGAATCACCGTACCGCCGATTCGAACGACATGATCGTGCACGGCGCGCACCGACGACCGGTGCCGCACAATGAATGCCAGGTGTTGCAGCCCCGCTTGCTGCGCGGAGTACTCGTGCGGCTCGAGCGCCGGATAAAAGAACAGGAACGTGCCCGGCTTGCCCTGGGCGGGCCGATAAGAAAACTCGTCGTCGGCATGAAAGAACGGCTCAAAACCGACAAGGGGCATCAGCGCGTCGTAGTACCGTTTTGCGGCTGACAGATCGGGGACGTTGATGCCGAGGTGGCCGAGCATCAGTCAACCTTCGTCGAGACGCGCGTTACGGTCCGTCAACGCCTGGCGGCTCATGAAATCGCCTGATTATCAGGGCGTTTCGTCGCCGCACAGAGGGTTTCGGCGACCACGTGGCCGGTGTCTTCCAGCGGACGGGTACACCGTTGCACGCGGGCGAGCATGATCGCCCCCTCCAGGCTGGCCACCGCGAACGTCGCCAAGCGGTGGGATTGGGCGACCGACACGCCGGCGCCGATCAGCTCGACAGCCACCCGTGATTCCCAGGAGTCGAACACGGCCTGGCTCGCTTCACGCAAGGCTTCGTTGCTGCTGGCGATCTCACACGCCACCGTGCCGATCGGGCACCCGTCGGCGAAGTCGGTTTCTTCCAGGGCGCGCGCAGCCCAGTCGAACCATGTGACCGCGGCCCGACCGACGTCGACAGACTCGGAGAACACCCTGTCCAGCAGTTGTTGGTAGCGCTCGGCGGTCTGGGAGATCGCCTGCACGGCCAGGTCTTGCTTGCCGCCGGGGAAGAAGTGATACAGCGAACCCAGCGGGGCCCCGCTTTCGGCGACGATCTGCTTGAGGCCGGTGCCCGAGTACCCCTGGCGCCGAAACAGGCCGATCGCCGCGGTCAGGAATCGATCACGGGTCGGCGTGGTCATGAGGACCGCGCGGGCGCCGTACCGCCGGCCGCGGAACCCAGCGGGAGACCATCCACGATTCGCTGGGCACGTTGGCGATCAATGGAATAGGCGCTCAGCGCCTCACGCTCGAGTTGATCGTCCAGTGGGCGCCCGAGCACGTCCAGCACCGTCTCCTTGGCCGACCGAACCGCGGATTGTTCGTGCCCGGCAATGCGACCGGCAAGGGCGTAGGCGGCACTCATCAACTCATCGTGCGCGACAACTCGGGTGACGAGATTGACCTGCAACGCACGTTGCGCGTCGATCGGTTCACCGCTGAGCTCCAGATCCAGCGCGACCGCCAGGCCGCAGGCATCGACAAGTCGGGAGATTCCGCCGTCACCGTGATGAAAGCCCAAGCCCACCAAGGGCGCGCCGAACATCGCCCGGTCGGAGGCGATGCGGATGTCGCAGGCCAGCGCCAGCTCTAATCCCGCACCCAGCGCCCAGCCGTTGACGGCCGCGATGACCGGCTTGGCGATGCGGAGACCGCGCGTGATCCCGCCGAAGCCAACGCCTTTGGCGTTGCGCCGCACCACGGCCGCGTCGGCATCGCGCCACCGGGTGAACCAGGTATTGCGGTCGGCGCCGGCGCAAAACGCATCACCGGCCCCCGTCAGGACCGCGACGTCGACATCGTCGTCGTCGCGGAACTCGGTCCAGATTTCGCGCAGCCGGTGATCCATCTCGGGATCGATCGCGTTGCGCGCGCTCGGGCGGTCCAGGGTGATCGTCAGCACCCGGCCCCGCGTCTCACATCGGACGTGCTCGGCGCCGTCGTACATGAAGCCTCCGCTCTACGCGACCCACCCCAGATTATATAGAGCGCTCTACTAAAGCAAGACCCCGACTTTCGGGCCCACCGCGACATGACAATGCGACCGGCAGCTACGCCGGGCCGCGCCCATCGCCGGCCAGCCTCAGCAGCAGCCGGGTGCCACCGAGCGGGCTGGTCTGCAATGCCGCTGTGCCTCCGTGCAATTCGGCTTGCTGGGCAACCAGCGCCAGGCCCAGCCCCGACCCGGACCGGGATGCCGTCGAACCGCGGGCGAAGCGTTCGAAGACGGTGGCGCGTTCCGACTCCGGGACGCCGTCGCCGTCGTCGTCGATCGCGATCTCCACGCCCTCACCGGAGCTGCCGACGGTCAGCAGGATCTTGCCGGCGTTGCCGTGCTTGACGGCGTTGGCGATGGCGTTGTCGATCACCAGCCGCAGACCCGTGGGCAGCCCGATCATCAGCACCGTCGGCGAGGGCACCAGCGACACCTCGACGTCGGGGTAGACGCGCAGCGCGTCGTGAGCGGCGCGATCCAACAGCTCGGTGATATCGAACGGGACGAAGTCGTCAACGGTGGTCAGCTCGCCCTGAGCGAGCCGCTCCAGCGCGGTCAGCGTCGCCTCGATGCGGCTCTGGGTGCGGATGACGTCACCGATGACCTCGTGGCGCTGCTCGGGCGGCAAGTCCAGCGTGGACAGCACCTCCAGGTTGGTACGCATCGCGGTCAACGGCGTGCGCAGCTCGTGGGAGGCGACCGCGGCGAAGTCGCGCGCCGATTCCAGCGCGGCCTTGGTGCGCTGCTGCTCCTTGCCGATGCGGGCCAGCATGCCCTCGACCGCTTCGGCGATCTCCACGGCCTCCCGCACGCCGCGCACCTGGACCTCATCGGGACTGGACTGCGCATTGATCGCCCGGGCCTGCTGCGCCAACAACAGGAACGGATTGACCATGATCAGCGAGATCACCCAGCCCACGACGACGGTGCCGCCGATCACGCTGGCGCAGATCAATAGCACCCGAAGGTGCAGTTCATTGATCCGATGCTGGGCTTCGGCCAGCGGTGCGGCCAGGGCTATCGAGGCGGGGCCCGCGGCGAAGGTGCGGACGCGGTACTGCACCCCGTTGATGGTCGTGTTCGCGTAGCCGTCGGGAAGCTGGGGCAACACGATGCTGCTGGGCACCGACACGGTCACCCCGCCGATGCGCGCGGTGCGCACCAGATTGCCGTCCGGCGCGGGCCGGTCCGGACTCGTGTGCTCCGCGTTATTGAGCAGGCTGCTGATGTCGCCCAGGCTGCTGACCGAATCGAGTCGCCGATCCAGCTGGTTGTACTGATCGTTGGTTACGCCCACCCACACCCAGGTGCCCAGCAGGACGACCAGGGTCATCACCGATATGGCGGCGACGATGACGATGGTGCGCAGCGACAGCACCCGCATCGGCAGCTGTACACGCGGTAGGACGCGAATGTCGGTCTCCTTCAGACGATCGCCGGTCCCTATCAACCAACCTGAGTACAACCCTCACAGCGGTACCGGTCCGGCGCGCTCAAGCGCGGTGGCGTTTCGCAAGAATTTAACGCTAGCCGCCTCGCCACCTCGTCCCTCACGTGCCAAAACCGGGCCGATTTTGGCCTGACCTCGGTGAGTGAGTACTCTCTCACCATGCTCGCCTCGGCACGCGACCGGCTGCTGTCGGCAGCCCTGCGGCTCTTCGCCGCCAAGGGCTACGCGGCGACATCCGTGGCCGACATTCAGCGGGAGTCCGGGCTGGCGCCCGGCTCCGGAGCGCTCTACAAGCACTTCGGCTCCAAGCGCGAGCTTCTCGAGGCGGCCGTCGCACACCGGATTGACAGCATCGTCGCCGCGCGAGAGCAATACGACGCGGGGCAACCGGGCAGCGTTGAGCGGGCGGTGCGCATCGCCGGCCAGCTGATCTGGAGCAATCTCAAGCAGAGCGAGGATCTGCTCAAGGTGATGCTGCGCGAACCCGACGAGCTCGGCGATCTCGACGAGAAGACGTGGCAGGTGATCACCGACAACGCCTACCAGCGCTTCGCCGACGAACTGGCCGCGTCGAATCGGTCCGGCCGCACCAGCATTCCCGATCCCGAAGCGGCCGCGGCCGTCGCGATCGGTTCGCTGTCCTACGCGGCGACGCTGCAGGCGCTGACCGGTCGCCTGCCCGGCAACACCGACGAAGAACGCTACTTCGAGGCGTGGGTCAACCAGACCGTCAGCGTCCTCGATCAATACGCGAATCCCCGAAATCCGTTGAACAACAATGATTCAGGAGCAGAGCTGTGACCTTTTCACTGCAACTGTCCGACGACGTGATCGAAGTTCGCGACTGGGTGCACCAGTTCGCGGCCGACGTGGTCCGCCCCGCCGCCGCGGAATGGGACGAACGAGAAGAAACGCCGTGGCCGGTGATCCAGGAGGCCGCGAAGGTGGGGCTCTACTCCCCCGACCTGTTCGCACAGCAGGCGGCCGAGCCCACCGGGCTGGGCATGCTGACGGTGTTCGAGGAGCTGTTCTGGGGTGACGCGGGTATCGCGCTGTCCATCATGGGCACCGGGCTGGCCGCGGCGGCGCTGGCCGGCAACGGCACCCCCGAGCAGCTGGGCCGCTGGCTGCCCGAAATGTTCGGCACCGCCGACGAACCCAAGCTCGGTGCGTTCTGCTCGTCCGAACCCGACGCGGGCTCCGACGTCGGCGCCATCCGCACCCGGGCCCGCTACGACGAGGCGACGAATGAATGGGTGCTCAACGGCACCAAGACCTGGGCCACCAACGGCGGTATCGCCAACGTGCACATCGTGGTGGCGTCGGTCTACCCCGAACTCGGCACCCGCGGCCAGGCGACCTTCATCATCCCGGCGGGCGTCAAAGGCCTGGCGCAGGGGCAGAAATTCAAGAAGCACGGAATCCGCGCCTCGCACACCGCCGAGGTGGTGCTCGACGACGTCCGCCTGCCCGAGGACCACATCCTCGGTGGCCGGGAGAAATTCGAAGCGCGGATCGCCCGCGTCAAATCTGGTGCCTCCGCGCGCGGGCAGGCCGCCATGAAGACCTTCGAGCGCACCCGACCGACGGTCGGCGCCATGGCGGTGGGCGTGGCCCGGGCCGCCTACGAGTATGCCCTCGACTATGCCTGCCAGCGTGAGCAATTCGGCCGCAAGATCGGTGAATTCCAGGCGGTGGCATTCAAGCTGGCCGATATGAAATGCCGGATCGACGCGGCCCGCCTGCTGGTGTGGCGGGCCGGATGGATGGCGCGCAACAACCAATCCTTCGACTCGGCCGAGGGATCGATGGCCAAGCTGGTGGCCAGCGAGACCGCGGTCTACGTCACCGACGAGGCCATTCAGATCTTGGGCGGCAACGGATACACGCGCGACTACCCGGTGGAGCGGATGCACCGCGATGCGAAGATCTTCACCATCTTCGAGGGCACCAGCGAGATTCAGCGCCTGGTTGTCTCCCGGGCGCTGACGGGCCTGCCCATCCGTTAGCCGGCCACAAATCGGTTGCGTCTGATAGCTTCTGCGGCACACCAACCGTAAGGGGCTGACGTGAAGCGTGCGGTCATCGCGGCACTCGGAGTCGTCGTCGTCGGCTGCTGGGTCGGGGCGCCCGCGGCGATCGCGGACAACCCCGTTTGCACGGCGTCGGTATGTGCCTTCTTGTCGCCGTCGCGCAACATCAGTTGCGAGGTCGACTACCAGCGCGATCCCGGCATCCCCGACCAGGCCTATTGCCAGACCAACGAGCCCCCCGCATCCGTGCGCCTGGCCACGACCGGTGCGGTCACGAATTGCACGGGTGTTTCGTGTCTCGGCAACGCGGGGATCGGCACGCCGGTCCTGCCCTACGGCCAGACCGCCGCGCTCGGGCCATTCGGCTGTGCGTCCAAGGCCGACGGCGTCACGTGCACCGTGACCTCGGGCCGTGGGTTCACGATTTCCAATGCGGGCATCACACCCATCGGGTGAGGCCGTGCGCGGGCGCGACATGATGGCGGGATGACCATCGAGATCCGGGTTCTCGACACCGAGGATGACCTCGTCGCCGCGGCGAGATTGTTTCGCACCGCGATGGTGGGCCTGCCGCCCATCTCGAACCTGCCGCCCGGCCAGATCACCAAGCTGCTCGACCCAGGCCGCACCATCGGCGCATTCATCGACGGAGAACTTGCCGGCACCGCGGACGCCGTAACGAACACCATGACCCTCCCCGGCGGAGCCGCCGTGGCCCACGCCGCCGTGACTCACATCGGGGTGCTGCCGTCGCACACCCGAAGGGGAGTCGCCACCGAGCTGATCCGGCACCAGCTGCACGACATCGCCGAGCGCGGTGAGGCGGTCGCGTCGTTGCGGGCATCGGAGGCCACCATCTATGAGCGATACGGCTACGGGGTAGCGAGTTGCTTTCAGAGCGTGGAGATTACGAGCGCGCGGGCGGCGTTTCGCCCCGAGGTCGGGTTGGGAGGCCCGGTGCGGTTGCTCGATGCCGCCGAGGTCTGGGAGACCTTGCCCCGCGTCTATGACACCCATCGTCCGTCCCGTCCCGGAACCATCGACCGCCCGCGCACATGGTGGGAGAGCGCACGGCGCCGCACCGAATCCTCGCCGGGGGCTTGGTATGTCGCTGTTCACGGCGAACCGGGCGCCGAGTCGGGGTTCGCCCGCTACCGGCCCGTCGACACCGAGAATTGGTTCGTCAGCGACCAGCGCAGCGTCGTGGTCGAGGATTTCTTCGCGCCGACCCCCGAGGCCTATCTCGGGCTGCTGCGATACCTGCTCGGCCTGGATCTCGTTCACCGGGTGAGGTTCTGGATGCTGCCCCTCGACGACACGCTGCCCTGGCTATTCGTCGATCGCCGGGCGGCAAAGGTCACCGCGGTGCACGACGAAACGTGGTTGCGGGTCATCGATGCCCGCCATGCGCTGGCGGCGCGCTCCTACGTCGGAGACGGGGCGGTCACGATCGCGGTGAATGACCCAGTGCTGCCGAATAATTCGGTGAGCTTCACGATCACCGGCGACGGCGCCGAACCGACGACCCGTCGCGCCGACGTCCACGTCGGTATCGGGGGCCTGGCTGCCGCGCTGCTCGGCGGCACGCGTTGGCGCAGTCTCGCCGCTGCCGGGCTGGCCCGGGCCGACGATCCGGTCGCCCTGGACGTGGCCGACCAATTGTTCGCGGTGCCCGAGGCGCCGCACGCCGGGACGTTCTTCTAATCGGAGTGCCACGCGCATCCGCGCTTTAAGGAAAGTGGCCGAATCATTTAACGACCCAATGGGCATCTGTTCTGCAATCGCCGAGCGGAATCAGCGGGCCTCTCCCCGTACGGCGCTTTTACGTTGAACGGCGGATCATCTCAGCCGATCTGGCGGATGATTCCACGGTAGAGCTTCGCGAAATGGCGTTTTGGTACCGCCAAGGCCTAGCCGGAGTCCGATTCAATTCCCCCTGATAAGTGGTGCAGGCACCGTGATCTGGCTGTTAGGCTTTATGCCGGCGCGCCCATAAGGGGTTCCGGCTTAGCTTTGGGGCAGAAGTGGCTGATTTCGACACTGAACGCGCGGCGTTTTTCGCTGGCTTCGGCGATGGGACCGCGTTGATCGCAGGATTGCGATCGGCGGAGTTGGTGGTGCCGCTTGACGTCGACGGCAACATATTCACCTGGGTATGGGGCGATCTGCCGTGGCTGGCCGTATTCACCGATGTGGGGCGGTGCGCCACGTTTGCTGAGGCTGCGGGCCGCGACCTGGATGCCATAGAGATTTGTGCGCTACGGGGCGCCGTCGTGCTGGACGAGTTGCTCGATAAGGCGCCAACGGCCACGGGCCTGGTTGGTAGTCGATGCCGCCAGCGCGGATGTGATGGTCTTTCCGCCGGTGCAGTGTTTGACGCCGCATCGATATGTCGATGTTGACTCAGGTGAGGTGGTGGTGTCGTGAACGATGTTGACATCAAGGTGCAACCGGAAGTTCTGCGGCAGGCTGCTAAGGGCATCAATGACTTGATCTCGCAGCTGTCCGGTGGTGCGCTGGGCAGCTACACCGGGCAGCTGGGTCGGGGATTTGACGACATGGCGTTGACCGGTGAGCAGATGAGTCATGGCGATGCCAAGGCGGGGCTGGACAACTTCGTGCAGCGCTGGGAGTGGGGTACCCGAGCTTTGGTAAATAAAGCCAGCTACATCGGCCACGGATTGCACCTAGGCGCAGGCAGGTTCGAGAAGCAGGATCAATACTTCGCCAACGCCGGGAAGGGCATGCTCAACGACCTGGCGGGAGATCCCTCCCTGCAACAGCACTCGGTCAAAGATGCCCAAGGCAACATCGTGGTGGCTGGTACCGACGACATGTCGTTGGGTCAGGTGTTCGACCACAACGTCAACCAGTTGGCCCACCCGGACTGGTCGGCTCAGTCGTTTCACGATGCGCTCCCGCAGCTGCAGCAGAGCTGGGGTGTCGTCAAGGACAACGCGCTACAAGCCGCCGAGGACGGGGTGATCGTGTCGAATCCCGAACTCGCTCCGGTGCTCACTGCAGGCTCGCAGCTTCCTTCGCCAGGGCCGCTCGGGTGACCGGGAGCACGGCCGTCTGGATGTCGGTAACGCCCAGCCAGGGATAGTCGGTGGGCAAGCACTGGTACGACTTGGACAATCTGGTCCAAGACGTTGAGGATGGCTTCCATAACGCCGAGCGTGGGGCCGGCAAGGTTATCGATGCGGTGGCTCACGGAGCCGGGGCGGGGTTGGACGCCGTCGGACTCCGTAGCGTGGGCGACGCGGTGCGGCACTGGGGTGACTCCGTCGCCGATCAGTTGGGCGCGACTCCGGACGAGAAATCGCTCGGACAGACCCACGATCCTCGAGAGTTAGTGCACGGCGATCCCGGTGCCATGCGCGACCGGGCCGGCAAACTCGAAGCGTTCGCCAAAGATTTCGAAAACGCAGGAGAGGGCCTACGCGGCATATCGGTCGGGAATTTCTCCGGTCGGATGGCCAACGAGTACCACCAAGCTGTCGAAACCGAGTATCCAAAGTGGTTGAAGGCTTCCGATGCCTCGACTAAGGCGGCGGCGGCGCTGCACAACCTGGCCGACGCGGTGGAGTGGGCGCAAAGCCAAGCCGCTGAGGCGATCCGGCTGTGGGACGAGGCCGAGCAAAAACACAACGACTGGCAACAAAAGCACGACGATTACGTCAGCGGCGCCTCAGACACCGATCCTGGCCAAGACCCCGGTCCGGCATTGCGCGAACAAGCGAATGACGTACTCAAAGGTGCTCGGGCGCATCGCAATTCGGCAGCCGCCAGCGCGGCATCGTCGCTCAACGATGCCGCCGGGGAGGCACCGCCGCTGCCGTCGGCCAGTGAACGTTTGCTCGACGACGTCCAAGATGCGGCAGACACCGCCGGCATGTTCGACTCACACATGGTGGTGGGATTGGCCGAAGCCGGCACCGGCCTGGTCAAGCTGGCGCGCACGGTCAACCCGACTGATCCTTACAACCTGGCGCACCCAGCGCAGTACGGGGCCAACGCTGCGGCGGTGGGCGCTGGTCTGGTGAAGATGGCGGCCCATCCCGACGAGCTGGTCAAGGGTTTCATCGGGACGGGTTGGAAGGACGATCCCGGCCAAGCCACCGGTACGTTCATCGCTAACATCGCCCCCTTTGGACCCAAAGGCGCTGGGTTGGCGAAGTCGGTGCTCTCCGATGCCCTCAAGGGCATGCGCGGGGGAGCTCGCGGCGGAATGGAAGGGGCCGTTCGGGACGTGGCCACGCACACGCGTGTTCCCGGCTCCCCGCACGTGTCCGAACCGCCGCGGGCCGTACCCACGGAACACGCTGCCGAGCCCCGTCCCGCGGCCAATGTCCACGACGCACCGGCTCCGGCCGAGCGTCCGGCGCCCGTCGAGCACACCGCACCGCCCGCTGAGCATGCGCCCCCGGCCGAGCACCCCCCGCCACCAAACGAGCACGCCTCGCCTCGAGCCGAGCACGGTCCTGCGCCCGCCGAACACGGGCCGCCGCCGGCCGAGCACACTGCGCCACCACGGCCGGATGCCAGGCCGGAGCCGCCCGCCCAACACGGCCCGCTGGAGATGCAGACACCCGGGCACGGGATCGCCGGTGAGCATCCGCCCACACTCGATCGAGGTCCGGCACCGGAACCGGTGTCAGAGCCTGTGCGCGCACCCGAGAACGCCCAACCGCCGGCCAGCACGGAACCGGCCGGTCCCCATGGGGGCAACGAGGGTGGGCCGGGGCCGTCCGGTCCCCCCTCAGAGGCAGTGAAACCGCTTGAGGCGCAGCCTGATCCGCATCCGTCGACGCCGGTGGAGTCGGCATCGGCGCACACCCCGACCGAAGTCGAGGGCCGTCCGCATGTGGCCGATGAGAGAGGCGCGGGCCTCAGTCGGAGCGAAGACCTCAGCCATCAGACTCCCGGCCACGAACACACACCTGACGGTGAACGGGCCCCGGCCCGTACAGAGCCGGCTGCCGCGTCGCCGACGCAGCCGCATCCCGGCCGTGTCGAACCAGCCGAGAGCCCGCGCCCAACCGAGCGCGGCCATACCGAACATCCGCGGCCGGCCGACGCGTCGCCGCCCAAGCCTCGCGAACCAGCTGTCCGCGACGGATCGCCGCTACGGGAAACAGCACCTCGCGAGGGTGCCCTACCCGCGGAGAAACCGACAGGCGCGCGCCCAAGCGGGGATTCCCGTACACCCACCCCAGCGGCACGCGCCAGCGAGGCCGCCGCCCGGGACGCATCGGGCGGGGCGGGGGCCGGGGAGCACCACCCGGTCGAACGTGGTCATCGTCCCAGCCACCGGGGAGATCCGCTTGACAGACCTGTCATTGATGGGCACCCGGATGATCCACGGGAGCCTGGAGCAATTGGCACTCATCCGGCGGCGTCTGGCGGTCAGCGTTTTCCCGAAGGCCACTGTCCGGGTCGAGACCACATGCATTCACTCGATAAATCCGGACCCGGATGGCGCAGATTAGCTGATGCGCCGCTGGATCCGCATTATGGTGACCCCCTCCCGGCGTGGGACCCCGGCCACGATCCGTTCGACCCGAACCGGATTGATCCGCAAGTAGAGCAGTTGATGAACGACTCTGACGCGCCCTTCGGTCGCGATCCGCAAGGTAATGCTTATACTGAACAGCAGTATGCAGAGCGCTTCCACAAGTTAGGACCGCACGGCGAACATTGGGTAAATTATCCTAAGAATGACGGCGCGGTACCCGGCAGTAAGATCTTGTATGATGACCCGCATAGGTTCGTTGCAGACTTTGGTGAGCAATTTGACCGTATAGGTCCGTCGACTGGTACATATCTGGGCGTGATGGAGGATGGTCGAGCGGCCAGCTTTGAGCAACGTTCGCTCCATTTCGAGTCACTTTATGGTCCGTACAATTCATATGCCTTCGACCCGACGCTGATACCAGAGGAGTGGACAATGGAAGTCTCTGAAGTCGCCCCGGGGCTGGGACAGCCCGGCGGCGGCCTACAGCTGCGGTTCTTTAACTCTGAAGGTGAGGCTGTGCCCACGGAGATACTTACGGATCCGGACCTGCAAATTTTGCGGTCGTTAGAGGAACCGAGATGAGCCGAATGGTTGTAGTTTCCGAGGATTTGGAAGAGTGGGCAAGTGCTGCGGAATATTCGTTGACCCACGCTTCCGAAATTGGGGAACCAGCAATCTTTTGGAACAGCGGTGGAGAAATTCGGAAGTTCATAGCTCTCGATATCGAGGGCTGGTTCGTGGTTTCCACCTCTGAGCGTATGGGCAATGACCAATTCAACCTTGCAGCGCCGTCGATGGAAACCGTTGAACGGTATCTTTACGCATATTTCGGCCAGACGATGCGAGAAGCTCGACACCTTCCTCGCTTACGTCAGCCTTCCAAGATAGGAGAAATCCCGGACGGCTTCACCATTCGACAAATGGAGTTCGGCGGAAGGCTGCGCCGCTCATTGGTCGGCCCAATGGGCACGATCGTGGCCGTTGGAAGTGGTGATGCTGTATTGGGTACGATGATGTTGGTTCGTCTGGCGAGATCGCTAAGCGTCACCGTCGAGGCGATCAAAGAATCATTTCTGAGTGAGGACGGTACTCCGCTGTTCGTCACCGCTTAATTGCGCAGTTGAGGCCCCTCGCCGACGACAATACGTGCGGCTGCCCAGGCGATTAAGCCGCGACACCGGCTGGCCAGCGCGCCCGCTTGACTCAGAAATACGATGCGGCGTACCGCGCGTTGGGGCTGGCATTAACGACGGCGATCAGCGGCGTACCAGGGCTGGCGACTCGCGCCGCTGAGCGACTACGACGTACAGATCTCTTCGTACGCTATGGTCGACAAGGCTAGGGAGGCATGGGAGGCCATGGACCCGAGTGAGCGAAATCCACAGCTCATGCAACTGGATTATCAATCGACCCGGAGGGTCCCGCAGATGATGCGTGATCAATTTCGGATTTTGATGAAGGGCGAGTTGGCGCGGAATCTCAACGAATTTTGCGAACGGCTGGGATTGGTTCGGCGTGGTCGCCTGAGTGATGACTGGGATCAGGAGTTCGGGCGACTGGAGCTAAGGTCTCGGGAGCAGGGCTGGGTCAATCTATGGTCAATCTATGGCTGTGGCGTTACGACGACGAAGACTCGAACATTAAGCCTACGTACGAGAAGGACCCGCTGCCCGGCGTCGAGGCGGAGCGGTTACGTCACAAAGTTCTCGACGCTGCTGCAGCTGTTGGTATGACAATCACGGCTGATTCGGGGTTAAAGCCCCCGAAACCTCCTCGCTCCGAGGGGTAACACAGGTAAGTATTGCCGATACGTTCCTTGCCAATAAGAAGATGGCTACCACCGGCTCGGAGGTAACTCATGAGAACTTCCGCACGTATTTCGGTCTGGCAGTGTGGCGACGCTAAGCAGGCCGCAAGCACCGCGCGGTTTCCAGCTACTAGCCGCGGGTCCTTGCGCCGGCTCAGTTGGCTTCCACCGAGGTATTTGCCGTGACGGATCCGGGCCCTTCGAGTGTTCACCGATCCGGTGATACCACCGGTGGCGACTACACGCGGCCGGCGCACTCATCCAATGCCGATATCGCAGAGCAAGCTAAGGACCCCGCCGCTTCGCAGGAGTCGGTAGACCGCAGTATGTGTGGCCGGCACGTCGACATGGCGACCGGTGAATATGTCTTGCCTGCAACGGATGTCGCGCTGCCCGGAGTGCTGCCGTTGAGGTTGACCCGCACCCACCGCTCTGGCTTCCGCCACGGTATGTGGTTCGGCGCGTCGTGGGCATGCACGTTCGACACCCGCGTCGTGATCGCCGATGATTCCGTCATCACGATCGGCGCCGACGGTGCGATCTTGGCGTTTGACCACCCCGTTGACGAGGAACCCAGTGTCGCGCGAGTGGGGCGATCATGGCGGCTACGGAGCACGCCGAGTGGCGGTTACCGGCTCAGCTCGCCGACTGGAGCGCTGGTCTACCACTTCGAGCCCAAACCTCACCTAGGTGGCGTCGACCTCGCTTCGGGAATGCTATTCATCTCGGCGATCACCGACACGCATCGCAACCGAATCTTGTTTACCTACAACAACTCCGGTATGCCTTCGGCGGTCGAGCACTCGGGCGGATACCGAATCGGAGTTGACTGCGACCAACGCCGAATCCGTCGTTACACCATCGCCGCTGCCACCTCAAGTACGGTGCTGCGGCAATTCGGCTACGCCGATGAGAATTTGATCTCCGTCACCGACGCGGCCGGTGCTACGAGGAGATTCAGCTACGACAGTGCCCAGCGGATGGTCGCGCTGACCGACGCCAATGGTCTGGTCTCTACCAACGCTTATGATGCGGCGGGGCGGGTGATCACTCAAAAGCTCGATGATGAGTCTTTAAGCGGGACTTTTACCTATCGGCAAGATCGCGACAACACCGGTAGCATCAGCAGCTACACCGATGCCACTGGTGCCACAACGGTATACGGGTTCGATGCCGATCTGAGGCCGCGCGCGATGGCGGATCCAATGGGGCGCGTCATCCGCGCCGACTTCAACGCCCGTCGCGACCCGCTGAACGTGACCGATGCCGCCGGCGGAATGATTCGCTTTGTCTACACCCCGGACGGCGACCTGGCCGAGGTGACCGACCCGCTGGGTGCGAAGACCCAGATCGCGTACAGCGCCATCGAGGAACAGCGACTCCCGGCTCGATTGGTGGGACCGGACCAAGCGGAAACCCTCTACGAGTACGACGGGCAGGCAAACCAGATCGCGACGCGCGATGCCGCCGGCGAGGTCTGGCGATGGGAGTACCACCCCACAGGCGCAGTTGCTGCGACTATCGACCCGATGGGCAGGCGGGTCGACATCCATTGCAATCCCGCCGGGCTACCGATCGTGCTGACCGACGCCCTGGGTAAACACAACCAGATCGGCTATGACGATTTCGGGCGAGTCACCGCGATCATCGACGCGACAGGCTCGGCAACCACTTTCAACTACGACGGCGAAGGCCGCTTGGTATCTCGAACCGGCCCGGACGGAGCGGCTCAATCGTGGGCGTACGACGGTCAGGGCAATCGGATTGCCCACACCGATGCGGCGGGAGCGACCACTCGCTGGGAGTACGGGACCGCGGGCTTGATGACCGCGCGCATCGACGCTACCGGCGCGCACACTCGCTACGACTATGACCGTGCGGGACGGCTGGCGTCGGTAACGAATCCGGCCGGAGCAATGTGGACGTACTGCTACGGCGCCGACGGACAACTGGTTTCAGAGACCGACTTCAACGGCGCGACAACTACTTACGGCTACGACCGCGCCGGACGACTTGCATCACGCGCTAACGGTGAAGGTCAAACCGTTAGCTACAGCTACGACCTAGCGGGGCGGTTGACCTCCGAGTCAAGCGGTGTCATGACAGAGCAATCCGACCGTAGCGCCGAGCTGTTCAGCGGGGAACGCATTGGCTACCGCTACGATCGCGCAGGGCGGACTGCCGGTATATCGATGCCCTGGGCGACAGTCGCCTTCACTCGGGATCCAATCGGGCGCGTCATCAAAGAGGACATCGACGGGCGCGCTGTGCTCAGCACGTTCGACGTCGCCGGTGATCTCACCACGTTGACGAGCCCCTCCGGTGTGGACACCGTTTTCGGCTACGACGCCAGCGGCGCGGTCGAGGCATTGTCGGTTGCGGGTCGGCGCTGCGATATCACCACAGACGCCAATGGGCGCCTGACGCGTTACCAGTATGGAAGCACCGCAATCGATTCAACCTATGACTCGGCGGGACGGTTGACGTGCCGTTCGGTGATCGCCGGAGTTCGGGATCTGTCACTACTCGACCTGAGCGGCCACCGCGCCGAGGAGAAACTAGTCGCCGCTGCCGATTACGCCTACGATGCCAGCGGCTCTTTGGTCGTTGTTGCGGGACCAGCCGACCCGGCGGTCGCCGTGCTGGGAATTCCGGTTCGCCACACGGTCGACCCGTCTGGCCGGGCTATGACTCGTACCGCCTTCGACGGAACTACCGAAACCACCTTCTTCGATGCCGCCGACAACGTGACTACCGCAATCAATGCCGACGCCCACGACACCCTGCCATGGCGTTACGAAGGTATGCGTCTTATTGACGATGGACACTTCCGCTGTCGCTACGACGCCGCAGGCCGGCTGATCCACACGAGCCGTGTGCGGGAAGACGGTGAACCGGAAACCTGGGATTACCAATGGGATGCCTGGGATCGGCTACGCACTGTCACAACCGCCGACGGACAAATCTATCGGTACACCTATGACCCGGCGGGTCGGCGAATCGCGAAAACCGGGCCTGACCAAACTATCCGGTTCAGTTGGTCCGGCCTGCATCTGATCGAGCAGGTCACGACCACCGGCGACGATAAAGCACCTACCGAGGTGGTCACCTGGTCTTACCTGCCGGGTTTGGCGACGCCGCAGAACCAAATTCGCAGCGTCGGCTTACATTCCGACGGGCCCGATGAGCCCGGGCCGTCTCAAACACTTCGTCCGGGCGAGCTCAACCTCGGCGCAGGTCCCAAATCGCAGCGCCGAGCTCAAAACGACACGAACACCCAGGCCTATGCGATCGTCCGCGACCACGCAGGCATCCCTGTTGCCCTGATCGATATCGCCACCGGGCAAATCGCCGGAGAGATTACAAGTATGACCAGACTCGGCCTCGTTCAATGGACCGGGAGCGGAACGCCCTGGCGCTACCCTGGGCAGTATCACGACGCCGAGACCGGCTTGCATTACACGCTAGATCGTTACTACGACCCTGCCCACGGTCGCTTCTTGACCCCCGCCGCTTTAGACCTAGGCTCTGAGGTCAATTCCTATCGCTCGAGCCGCCCAAGTCCGAGCCGTGGCACACCGTTATTCGAAGCCCCGTCGCGCCTCAACCAATATGGTCTGCGGTGAGTTGCTCGGAGACGGCAATCAAATCGTGGTCAGTCCGGACCATCGCGTGCCCGTTTGGTGGTTTCGCGCAATTTGGCGCTGGAGCACGTCTAGCTGCCACGGGGCCGCATGGTGCATTCGTCGGTGCGTTGCCGTGCGGCAGCTCGGCCTTCATCAGCGAGTCTGAGCGCTCGAAAACTGTTCAGCTACAACGGGATTAGCGCGATGCATATTCACCCGATTGCTCTTGGGGTCGCGTTCGTCGGCGTTCTTGCGCCCCTGGCGTCACCCTCAGGCAACCGCGCTGTTGAGCGGAGCTTCGCCCGGTGTGGGCTCCTTGTCGCCTGTATCGGCGGGTTTTTCGTGCCCGCACCGCTGAATTGGACGTCGGGCTTGATGTTTTCTTTGATCACCGCTTGTGCGATCCTGCGAAATTCGTACAGGCGCAACCTTATCCTGTTTCGTGACAGGAAACGTTCGGATGACGACATGGACAACTGATCTCGCGGTGTCATCCGAGAGGAGACGTGTGGTGGTTGACGCCGCCAACGATACGGATCGCAACACTTACGTGACGGATTTCTACACACCAACCAGGTGCTGAAGCTTACGACGCATTAGCGACGACAGTCCGCGAGCGTTAAGCCGGCCCGACGCGTTCGCTCCGTTTGCTCGCGAAACCGTCGGCCATCGTCGCGGCCAACTCCAGGAAGGTTTGGCGGGCTTTCCGCGACATCAGGTCGAGGATGACTTCCGAGCCCTGTGCCAGATGGTCGTCAAACGGAATGACGTGGAAGGCGCGAACGCGCGTGAGGAAATGCTTCGCCAGGATGTCGACGTCGAGCGACATCGTGCCGGGACGGGCCGCGCTGACCACCACCGTCGCCGTCGGTACCAGGTGCGGATACCCGTGGTGTTCAAGCCAATCCAGGGTCGCCAGTGCGCTACGCGCGGAGTCGATCGCCGGTGATGCAACGAGAATGATCGCGTCGGCCTCGTCTAAAACGCCCTTCATGACGGAATGCACCATCCCGGTACCGCAGTCAGTGAGGATGATGTTGTAGAAGCGTTGCAGCAGCCGGATCACGCCTCGATAGTCGGCTTCGGAAAACGCCTCCGAGGTAGCCGGATCCCGCTCGGAGGCAAGGATTTCCAATCGGCTCGAACTCTGCGACGTATGGCGCCGAATATCCGAGTAGCGATAGATGTTCTCGTCCAACAACAGGTCCCGGACGGTGGACCGGCTTTGGTCTGGACCCCGTTGCGCGAGCGTGCCGAAGTCGGGATTCGCGTCGACGGCGATCACGCGGTCACCGCGGGTGGCTGCGAAGGTCGCGCCCAGCCCGACGGTCGTCGTGGTCTTTCCGACGCCGCCTTTCTGAGACAGCACCGCAATGCTGTAGTCGCCGCGCACCGGCTGATTCACACGCATGATGAGCGCGCCGCGCCTCGTCTCCTTCTCCGACTCACCCGGATTGAGCCCCGTCATCCGGTGCACCGCTTTCCGCCATCCGGCTTGCGGCAGAGGTTTCGCGCGGCGCACCAACCCGAGTTCGTTGTACGACGGCATTTGGGCCGGGCCACCGCCCGAGTGCCGCGGATCAGCATTAGTGAACGGAGTCGCAACCGGCGGTTGGGCGGGAGGTGGCGGAGGCGGCGGCACAGGCGGCATCGCGGGCCCTCCGCCGTGCTGCTGCCCGTAGACCATGTGCGGAGTCCATGGCTGGGGAGGTGGCGGGGGCGGCGCGGGCGATTGCGCGCCGTGCGTGAATTCCGGTGCCTCGCTGGGATTCGGCTGGTGCTCGTAAGGGGCCGTCGGCGGAAGACGCAGCGGGGCGGTATCCGCCTCCATCGCAGACGGCTCAGAGCGCGCGTCGGGGCGGCCGTGGACGAACTCGGTCACTTCTCGCTCCGATGTCCCACGTCAGCTTCGGCTCAGCATGCCGAGCACGTTCTTGAGGGCCGCGGTCATATCGCCGGCCTCGATTCGCATCAGCTCGGTTTCATCGAGATTCTCGAGTCCGGAGCCATGATCCTCGCTGAGCCGATATTCGCGCTCCTCCTCGGCAGCTTCAATGACGTTGCGGACGAACCGCCCGTTACCCGCGAGGTCAATGCGGCGGCGAACCTGACCGCTGTGATCCAATGACTCGCTCTCACACAGGGTCCGACAAGTGGCAACCAATTCGTCGTACGCCGCTTCGGTCAACTCAGAATCTCGCGACTTCGCAATCAGCCGACCGATATCCCCTAATTCCAGTGGGCTGTAGGAAGGGAATCGGATTCGCTTGCTGAACCGGGATGACAAGCCCTCATTCGCGGCGAGAAAGCGATCGATCTCGGCGTCGTATCCGGCGATGATCACGACTAACCGCTCTCGATCGTTCTCCATGCGCGCGAGCAGGGTGTCTACCGCTTCCCGGCCGAACGCATCTCCACCGGACAGCCCGGTTTGTATCAGCGTGTAGGCCTCATCGATGAAAAGCACGCCGTCCATCGCGGTATCGATCAGCGCGGATGTTTTGATTGCCGTGCTTCCCAAATGCTCGCCGACAAAATCTTGGCGCTTGGCCTCGACCACCGCGGGCGTCTTGAGAAGCCCTAGGCCGCAATAGGTTTGCGCCACTACGCGAGCGATCGTGGTCTTACCCGTCCCCGGTGGACCAGTGAAGGCAAGGTGAAGGCTGCGCGCCGCGGCGTTCAAACCTTTGTCGCCGCGGACCTTGGCCAATTTGGCGGCCGAGCGCAGCTTGGCCACCTGAAGTTTGACCTCGGCCAACCCGACTTGACGTTCCAGTTCGGCTTCGGCGGCACGTAGGTACTCATTGCCGCGTTCACTGACGTTATCGGCGGCGAAATCGTCGGGGCTCTTCGCGGTGCTGGGATCCCACTTGTTCGTGCGACTGTCGATGGCTTCTTTGTTGGTGATGATCAGCCGGTACTTCGGGTCGTGCAGGGCGGCGGCATTTGCTTCGAATCCCGGCTCTTCGCTGTAGATCCGCTCGAAGATCGTGCGGGCCTCGGGTTCCTTGCCCATCTCACGCAGCGTCAACCCTTTACAGAACTCGGCGGCCCGCCGCGCGGCCGGGATCGGGCCCTCTATCGCCTGTTCGAGGCGCCGGATTCCTTCGCCGAAAAGTCCCATCTGCGCGCATGCCGAACCGACCATGAGGTTCGCGCCCGCGGCGATGTACTCATCCTCGAAGGACGCCGAGTTGGCCAACGCGACCAAGACGTCCGGCCAACGCTGCGTCGTGAAGTGCAGCACGCCGCGTACGTACGCGCAGATTTCCGCAGATTCGGCATCGCCGCCGGGCATCGACCGCCGCATCACGTCCAGCTCGTCCAGCACTGCCTCGGCCTCGTCGAAATCCTTGCCCTGGATCATGCTCGCTGCGTACGCCAGGTGAACCTCGGTCAACGAGCTAAGCGTGTAATCCAAATAGAGGCCAGTCTGAAAACGTGCGCTCAACGCGCGTCTGGCTAACCCGAGCCGACGCTGCTCACGGGACAGGTTCGACTTTGCCGTGCGGTACAGGTGGTAGATGACCTCGGGACTGGTGTCCCCTGCTGCGGCGCGACCCAGCCAAGCGTCACTCATCTCCGGGTCGTACTCGGTGGCTCGTTTGAATGCCAACGCCGCGTAATGGGCATCGCGGTCCGTCTCGAGTCCGTCGATCGGAATTCCGAGTGACAGCACGCCGGCGTCGAAGACTCGCTGGGCGTCCCTAATGCCACTCATCCGTTGATAGTCCTCACTATTGGTGCCCCACCTGCGGCGCTTTACGGCTGAATCGTCTCACAGATCCTCAGCAGCGCTAATCGAAGTGTACTAAGTTGGGGGGGCCCGGCACGATGCGAATTTTCGCCGGCACGGTGGGTTGCATCGGGGCGAGTTCAGCGAGGTGTGCATGGCACAGAAGCCACAAAATCGGCCGCAACAAGCACCGCAAAAGCCCGTCGTTTCCCGGCGCGGCACCATATCGGTGTTGACCAACGAGCGGGGTCTGCCCACCGCGCTCAAGATCAACCCGAGGGAGCTGCGCAGACGGCCCCAGGATCTGGCCGACGAGATCCTCGCGCTGTGCCAGCTCTCGGCCACACGAGCTCAGGTGGCGTTCCGCCGAGGGTTAGCGGAGCAGGGGTACAACGCTACGGTGATCCGAGAAATCGGCCTGCCGACCGACGAGGATCTGGCTCGAGCCGAAGAGCTGGTGTACGGCGGCGATGACGACGAACCGCCGGCTACCTTTATGAGGTCGGTATGACCAGCCTGGCGCACTCATTGATCGAACGGGTTATCAAACAGCGTGATCTTTTGCAGTCGATGACCGAGGAAACCAAGTCCATCTCCGCGCGGGTGACCAGCAAGGACCGTTCCGTAAGCGCAGAGGTCAACGGCTTGGGCAGCCTGACTGGGTTGTGGCTGGGTCCCCCGGCCACTCGCTTGGACGCCGACGTTCTGGCCAAGTTGATCATTGACACCGCACAAGAGGCAGCCCGCCTGGCCATGGAGAGGTACGCCTTCCTGCTCAAAGAATTCACCTCCCGGATGGAGGAGTTTCAAAAAGCTCCACTGACGCGGTGGGATGGCACGGTCATCCAGCCCGAGTAGTCGGCGGCGGCACTGGTCAGATGCCTTCAGCTCATTCCGCCGCCGGTCGGCGGAATGGGAGTGGCCGCCCTAGAATTTGTGCGTATACCCCACTCAACGACGGGTTATATTTAGCGATATCAACTTCAGCCGCCGAGCGGCGCGAGTAAAAGGACAGAACATGGCGGACTTTTCACTGGATCCCGCGTTCACGACAGCGCTCACGGGCAGCTTCCAGGGCGCCAGCGCGGGCATCACCAGCGCGTACTCGGCGGCCACCCCGGCGCTCGTTTCCGGATTCTGCATGCCCCTGGGACCGCTGGCGGTAGGGAACATGATTCCGCAAGTCGTGCAGACGATGACGACTAACTGCGGCAGCGGACTGCTGAACGCCGCGACGCACGGCATGCTGGGAGCGGCGACCACGGCAGCTCAGAGCACCTTCATCGCCCGCGACAGCGTTTAGCGCCCTCTCTAGGACGTGCACGATGGTCAGCGAAGGATCGCCTGGTCCGGCGATGCCGCCCGGTCAGCCGGGCGCGGGGGAATTGATAGCTCCAGCCGCAGCAGTCCCCGGGCATGGAGTGCCAGGAGCGCCGAACTTCGACCACGGCCCGATCTCCGATGCGCTGGAGGGGCAACTGCAGGACTGGTTGAACCGGCCGGTCCAAGACATTCTGAACCAATTTCACATGGGCCAGCTGCCCAATGTCAGCCCGCAGGACTTCTTTCCATCCGGAGGTGGGCAGCCCGCTGAGCTCACCGGGGCCTCGGGCCTTGGCGGGGGCGGGAACAACTTGATCGGCGGGATGCTCAAGCCGGCCACCGACTTGCTTGGCACCGTCGGTAACGGCATTTTCCAGGGGATCAACCCGTCACAGTTCGCCAGTAGCATCGGGCAGGCATTCCAGCAGGCCGCCGGCGGCCTCCAGTCGGCAATGGGTTCGATGATGCAGGGCACCGGCGGTGGCGGCGGCTGGGCCGGCAATACCGCGGGCCAGATGGCCGCGCACACCGGTCAGACCCTGGCCCACGGGGCTGCGACCGCAGGACAGACCGCCGGGCTGGCCGGCCACTACACCACCGCGGCGGCGGACTCCTCGCAGGGGTACGCGCGGCTGATCGAGGCCATCCAGCAAGGCCAGGACGAGCTGTCCGCCCTGGCGGGTGGCTTGCCGTGGACCGGGGCCAACATGGTCGAGTCGGCCAACCGGACGGCCGCTCGTGCGACAGCGATCGTGACAGAACTGGAGAGCACCCTGACCGCCGAGGCGGGTGCCACCGCCGCGACCGGTGCTCCGGTCGAGGCCGCCAGCCAACTTCCTCAGATGGCCAGCGGCCTGATGAGCTCCATGATGTCGGTGGGCAGCGGCTTGATCTCGCCGGCGATGTCGGTCGGCATGCTGCCGATGTCGGTCGGCATGCAGGGCATGCAGGCCGGACTCCAGGCAGGCACCTCGCTGATCTCGTCGGTGGGCAAGGGCGCCGGCGGGGCCGGCGCGGGTGCCGCCGCCAATATGGCTGGGAACAGCGCGCGCTTGGTGAGCGCGGCGACGCACGCGGTGGGTGGCGGCGGCGCCGGTGGTGGCGCGCTGGGTGCCACCACGCCCGCACGCGCGGTACCGGCCTCGCCGATGATCCAGCGCGAAAGCGCCGCAGCGGTGACGTCGACTTCGATCGCACGGCCCGCAGTCGGCACGGCCGGGACGGGCGGTGCGGGAATGGGCGGCGCCGGAATGATGGGCGGTGGTCAGCATGCAGGCAAGGCCGGGGCGGGGAGCGGTAACCACACCACGGCGTCGTTTTTGCACACCACCGATCAAGGCGGCGAGATCGTCGGGGACCTCGGAAGCGCCAGCCCGCCGGTGATCGGGGAAGCCGACCCCAATACGGACCCGGACGTCAAGCTGCAGATCTAGAGAGCAATCACAGTAAGGAGGCCACAATGGCCGATAACAGAGGTGTGTCTTTCGAGCCCGCCGGCGTCAACGACGTCAGCAAGCAACTCGATGAACTCGCGGACCGGATTCAGCACGTCATGGACACCGAAAAGCCCCACCTGTCCGCAGTCGCGTCGGGCCATGATGAGGTGTCACAGCGGGTTGCCCAGACGGCCAACCAAGTGCACGACGCATTCACGAAGGTGGCAGACCAAGGAGCCAACGAACTCCATGAAGCGGCGGCTGCGCTGCGGTCGCACTCCGGGCGGATCGAAAACGCAGACCTAGCCTGACGCATTCAGATTGGTGGGGTATGCCGCATTGGCTGAATGAGACTGTGAAGGGGGGCCTTACGTGGGATTTACCAATGTTGTGTGGGAATCACGCAGCACAGAACAGCTGGCGCGCGATCTCACGACCGGACCTGGCCCCGCCTCGATCGGCGAAGCGGGCGCCGCATGGATCCGAGTAGCCAGCGAGTTCGCCAAGATTTCTGCAGATTACGACAAACTGCTTGAGCGCCTTCAGCATTCGTGGGAAAGCGAAGCCTCCTCGGCCGTAGCCCGCAGGCTGCAGGACTTTGGTAGATGGCTGCAGGCAACCAGCCTCGGCGCGGCCGCGAACGGACGCCGGATCGAAGAGGCCGCCGTCGCCAATACCAGCGCCATCCTGTCGATGCCGACCGTTTCCGAGGCGGTAGAGGCCAGAGCCGCGCAGGAGATGGCGTCCGCACTGTCGGCGTACAACGGCGCGATCCTCACGGGCTCATTTGCCCAGCTGGACGAGGCTGCCACGGCCAACCAGGCGGACGCCGCCGCGGTGATGAACCGCTACGAAGACGCTGTAGCCGAAATGGCCCAGCCGTGGGAGCAGGTGCCGCCGCCACAGGTCACTAACGGCGACGCCTTGAAGGCCGAGAAGAATACCAAGTCCGGCGGCAAAGGCCACGGCGGCGGTGGCGGTGGTGGCGCGGCGCGGCAATTGACGCCGGCAACCGCGAACCTCGTCAAGACTAGCGATGAGCCCAAACAGCTGAAGAAGACGGGCTTTACCAGCAGTACTGGCGGTGGCAGCGGCGCTGGGATGGGACGCGGCGGTGGCTACGGTCCGATGGGCGCCATGGGACGTGGTCAGAGCGAGGGGCGTGAGCACGAGTCGATCCGCCCGGCCGCTTCGTTGGAAGGCGCTGGGGAGCCAGGCGCAGGTCTGTCGGAGGCGGGTCAGTCCTGGCTGCCGGCAGCTCAGCAGAACGACTCGCCGTTCACGGTTTCGAATGTGAGCTGGGGACCCAACACCGCAATCTTCGACGACCTTGCGGCACCCGAACCGGCTGCGCCAGAGGGATTCGCGGACGAGCCGCAACGGACACTGCAGCAAGTGTCCGATCGCTGGGTCTCACCGCCGGTCATCGGCGACGACCACGAGGCAACCCTGTGACCACAGCGCTCGCTCCGCAGTACGTCGTCACCGAAGATGAATTGCAGGTGATCGGTGCTCGGGTCGGAATAGAGGAATTTCCGGTAGTGCTCGGCGTGCGCCGCCGATACGGCACCGTTGATGCTCTCACCGAAGCGTTCGATCGCGCGACCGCTGGCCTTGTCGGCCGGGGGCTCATCGTCGACGGTGCCGTCTCGTCCGGCCTGGTACCCCTGCTGCAGGCATTGCGCAGGCCGGATCGGGAGTTGGCGACGCGATTCGTTACTCCCGAGGGCATCGCCCGAATATCGGTTGTGCGCCGGGGCAACTCGGCGGTGTTGGCGCGACGCGTGAACGACGAAATCTTGCTGCGGATGCTCGCCGGCAGCCCCGACCTCGCGACGGCATCCCGGGCGTTGGTCGGCGAGATCCCGCGCGCCGAGGCGGCCCAGATCTCGCCAGTGGGTGCGCCGCTGGAGACCATCGGCCACAAGTTGTTGGGGACGCACGATTCAGCGCAGCTAGCTGACCGGATCCGGACGTTGGGAGCGGACCCCCGCACGGCGATGGTGCTCGGTTCAGCGCTCGCCTCGCGCGTCGCCTTCGCCGAGACCGTCTACTATGCGCTGGACAGCGACCAGGATCGCCTGACTCGGCGTCCGGCGGCCGTTGGGGTGTTCTACACCAAGCGAGGCCGAATCGTCGGCGCGCCCAGTGCATCGCCCACCGGACAGCTTTGGAGCACTCTGAAGCCTGGCTCGGATCACGCGTTGATTCAAGCGATCAGGCAACTTGTCGAGTTGTCACACGAAGCGTGGGAAGCCGACTAGATCGCACCGTCCCCATTCCCAGAGCCCCTGGGACCGTTGGCGTTCGACGGAGGACCACAGGCGCCCGGATGGTCGCCGCGGCGACCGGAAGCATATGACTGGGGAAGAAGCGACTGTTAACCGAAGGGTTACTGGACTCGCTGGTTGAGAGTCAGCGGGGATCCGCCCACGGGCCGCCCATGGCCGGCTGGCATCAATGTAGGGGATGGCAACGCTCGCGCATCGAGATCGACCACCTGATGTGCACTGACCTTGCGACGAATCATGTTCTGGGGCGCGGTGCCTGACCGCCGTGTTCGGCAAGCGACTGCAATCGGCGCAGTGCGAAGGCACGCGCACGCCCAGACTCGGGAACCACCACGCCGGCCCATAATCCCTCGATGGCCGGCGTCTGGCATGCATCGCGTGCACACTCCCACCGCCGCGGACACACCCGACAGAGCGCCACGGCGCCCGGGTCGGGATCGGTGGTAGCCCAGCGATCGGGATCTCTGGTGCATGCCGGAATCGACTCGCGGGTGGGGTCTTCGGGCGGCGCCATAGCTACAGTCATCGCTTTCCCTCCGTTTTCGATGCGAGCGATCGCTTCGATGCGATGACTATAGCTGTGCATTGCGGCATAGTGCAACATTTAATACGTGCCTATAGCGATTTAGTTGTGGCAGCTGTGGCCCGCGGCCTGGGCGGCTCTGCTCTGCGGTGACGCGACGCAGCCTCGGGAAATGGACGCATACGCGGTAGAGCTGCGACGCAGGCGCGAGACCGTCATCCCCCGACCTGGAAACATGGTGAGGCACCTTGCTAAGGCGCCGCAGAAAAGGTGTAGCATCCTGGTGGAGCTGTTCGGGGAAGGTTGTGGCGAGCAGCGCAAGTCGTAGCCGAGGAGAGTCAGTAGTGGCAGCCGAACACGCCGGGTCAACGACGCTGACCGTCCACGTTGAAGGGCAATCCTGCACCCTGTGCCCCGCCGACGGCGTAGCCGTTATCGGTCGGGACAGCGGGGCAGCGGTGCGGCTCGCCGACGATCGAATTTCGCGCTGGCACGTTCGCCTCGAGCCACGGGCGGAGGGCTGGCAGGCCATCGACACGAGCACCAACGGCCTTTATGTCGATGGAATACGTCGCAGCTCGGTGCTCATCAGCGGCGCCACCACCGTGCACCTCGGGGATCCCGCCGGGATCCCAGTCGTGCTCACGCCCAGCGATGCGGCCGAAGCCATGCAAGTCGTCGCGGTCGACCAACTGGCCGACCCCGACGCCGAACAGTGGTGGGAGGGCGACGTTGATCCCGGCATCATGCGGGCCGGGCGGGCAGTCGCGGCACGCAGGAACGAGTTGGAGATCACGCAGCGCAGCCTGGCCCGAGACAAGATCATCAACGCCGGAACCCTCAGCGCGTTGGAAAAGGGACGCAGCTGGCCCCGCCGCAGCACCCTGGCCCGGCTCGAAAAGGCGTTGGACTGGGCCCCCGGCACGATCGCGCGCCTTCGCAGTGGCGATCCGGGCGGACCCGGCGCCGTTGCCGGCCCGTCTTCCGTGCTCGTCAGCCGCTCCGCGGGCCCGCGCGAGGAGGCGACCGAGGTGCTCACTGACACCGTGCACGCACCTCTGATGGCAGAGGCCGTCGAGTTCGCCATGCACAACATCAACGCGCGGGTGACCGACCTGCCCGATCCTGCCGATGCCGCCTTCACGCCAAAGGCCACCAGCATCCTGGTTGACCTGCACAAACTGGAAACCCTCGCCGCCACCGCCGCGCGCACCGCCAAGGGCAGCCCATCGGTCGTGTTAGCCCTGAGCACAGTGCGCCGCACTTACAACGATCTGATGATGCGCGCGGCGCGCTCGCCATCGGCGACGTTGGGTCAGCGGCTCTATGAGGCCCGCCACCGCGCGGAACTCAGCCTGGAAGAGGCCGCGAACGCTGCAGGGCTACTCCCCGCGGTCTTAGGCGATGTCGAAGCCGAACGCCCCGTCCCCGCCGACGCGGCCGGGGCCATCGAGAATCTCGTCGCCCAGCTAGCCACGAGCCCGACCAACTAAACGGCACCGCCGCCGTGTCGATCCTGCAGGGTCTCGGTGATTCCTGAGAAACACCGCCATCGCTGCCAACGAGACGCGGCGGTACTAACCGGGCAAGGCGTGGCGTCGCGCTGGCCGCCCCGCAGGCCGGCCGCGCCTATGCCAGGCGCGCCCGGTCCGCGAACAGCGTGTCCCCCAACCCATGGCGATATAGCGGTATCAACGAGAACCGAGGAAACATGACTGACCCACAGGACCATCAGCGACGCGACATCGCCTTTGCATGTCCAAGCCAGACCGCTTCTGCAAAGAGGGTTTTCACGACAAATATCGGCGGTGCGCTAGGGATCCTGCTGGTTGCCATCGGCATGGTGGTCGTTGGGATCAACGCCATGACCCGCCTCGATAACTGCGGCCACCACGCGATGTAGCAAGACGAGTTGTGCCCGAATACCAGCAGCCGCACCGGAAGTCATTGGATCAACGACTAGCAACATCAGAAGTCGCGGAATCACCGCCTCGCGGTGGGCATGACGTCCGGCAGCATAGTGTTTTTGGCCACCAGTGCCTGGTCGTCGGCGTTCGGCGACTTCCACCAAGGCGCATCAGCGCAGACATTTTGGCAGCGCGCCACAGCCGACGCCCCCCGCGATACGAGACCGTGAACACACCAAGGGCGAGGCCCTGCGGGCATGCGAGCAGGACACCTCGACGAGCGAGGAGTGGTGATGAACTACAGCTGGTACCAGGCCTATACTCCGCGCCCAACGACCAAGCGCGCCATCCGCATAACGAGGCCTTCAGCCGGAAGGGTTGTCAAGGCATTCCTGATCGTCATGGCGATCGTGTACTTCGCTTCTGTCCTCTATACGTGGGCCTGGATCGAAGATTCCGGCATGGGTCTTAAGCCCGGCGAATCTATCGTGGGCATTCTGTTTGCGATCGCCGTCGTCAACATCTTCTGGACACCCCTGACCATGACGGTCACTGGTTGGATCCTTATCCCAGTGGCCCTCATTCTGGCGGTCCTTGGCGCCTCAATACGGCGGGTGCCGGTGCCCACGCGCCCCGCGCGACGCCGAGCCGGCGGCGCCGGGCAAGGGCACTAAGCGTCAGCACGCCAGCTGGGAAGGCTCGCGCGAGAGCTTCTGGAAAACGGCGCAATTGATTGCGATGCGGAGATCAACGCGATGGCCGACTACTCGGCTGCACATCTGAACTCAAGGACACCGGTCGCAGACCATAAGGAGCTCAACGGCTTACACGAACCGTGCGCGGCGCCGCCGACATCGCCGCGGCGCTCGCGCTTGACGTCTAAACTCGGTTTGAGAGTTTTCTCCGCACGATCGCCAGGAGGTCCCCGTTGGTGGACGAGCCTCCGCTGGGCGCCACCACCCAGGAGTGGCGGCGCACGCCTTCAGAGTTCGGCCCCTATCAATTGAAACGGCTGTTGGGTCGCGGTGGGTTCGGCGAGGTGTATGAGGCCTTCGATACGGATAAGAACCGAACCGTCGCGCTGAAACTTCTGCCGCCGTCGTATTCGGCTGACCCGAGTTTCCGCAAACGGCTATTCCGAGAGGCCAGCACCGCCGGCAGGCTCAACGAACCGCATATCGTCCCTATCCACAACTACGGCGAGATTGAAGGACTGCTCTTTATCGATATGCGGCTGATCCCAGGCCCGGATTTGCGGTCCGTATTGAACGAGCACGGGCCGTTGAAACCCGCGCGGGCAGTCTCGATCGTCGGCCAGATCGCATCGGCGCTTGACGCCGCCCACGCCGAACGGATAATCCACCGCGACGTCAAACCCGCCAACATCCTGCTGACGCCCGACGACTTCGCCTGCCTCGTCGACTTCGGCCTGGCCAATGCGGCCACCGACGCCAAACTCACCAGCGCCGGCACCACCATCGGCACCTTCGCCTACATGGCCCCGGAACGCTTCACTGACGAAGAAGCCGACCACCGTTCCGACATCTACGCCCTGGCTTGCGTGCTCTACGAATGCCTAACCGGCGCCTCCCCCTACCAAAGCAGCGACCGGGCCGCGCTGATTGCCGCCCACCTGACCACGCCAGTCCCTCGACCCAGCCAAAATCCAGGTGTCCCAGCCGGTTTCGACGAGGTCATCGCTCGGGGGATGGCCAAAAAACCTGGCGACCGCTACTCAAAGGCCGGTGAGCTGGCCGCCGGCGCCCGCCGCGTGCTCGCCAGCGCGCCCCGCGACGCCTCCATCATGGGCGCCACGGCCGCGGAGATACAAGCAACCGCTACCACCACAGCGAATCCGCCGACCCATCGCCAGCGCAGGATCGTCCTACTTGCCACCGCTGCAGTCGTCATCCTGGCGGCAACAGCGGTGCCCCTCTGGCTCAGCAACCACACCAGCAATCCTGCGGCCACCATCCCTCCGAAAAATCCAGCGGTGCCGGCCTCGATCGCGCGCATCGCGGCCACCATTCCGGTCGGCAAACGCCCCGAGGCGGTAGCCGTGGACCCCAAGGGCCACACCGCATATACCGCGAACTACGAGGACGGCACTGTATCGGTGATCGACACCGTCAAACGCACCAACATTGCCACCTTGCAGGTCGGCAATGGCCCGGTCTCGATGGCGGTCGACCCCGCTAGCCACACCGCCTGCACTGCCAACAACCGCGACGACACCGTCTCACTGATCGATACCACCAGCGGCGCCGTCACCGCCGCGGTCAAAGTGGGCACCAACCCCTGGGGAGTCGGGATCGACCCCGTCGCCCACGCGGCCTATGTAGCCAACATGTGGGACTACAGCGTCTCAGTGATCAACCTCGACAGCCACACCGTTACCGCCACCATCCCCGTCGGCAAAAACCCATACGGCGTCGCCGTAGACCCCGCAGCCCACACCGCCTACATCGCTAACAGCAGCGATGGCACCTTATCGGCGATCGATACCCGCAACCACAACGTCACGGCCACCATCCCCGTCGGCAACGACCCACGCGGCGTCGCGGTCGACCCTGTCACCCATACGCTCTACGTCACCAACGAAGCCGAGGGCACCGCGTCCGTGATCAACCCCGAAACCCAACAGGTCATCGACAAAATCCACATCGGGAACAGCCCCTACGGCGTTGCCGTAGACCCAAATATCCATACCTTCTATACCGCGAACCACGACAACGCTGTATCGGCGATCGACACGAAAACGTTCACCGTCAGCGCTATAAGAATCGGTAAAAACACCTTCGCGGTAGACGTCGATCCCACCACACACATCGTCTACACCGCCAACCACGACAACACGGTGTCAGTGATCGAGCCGGGACAACCGTGATACCCCAGCCGAGTTCTATACGATTCACGGCACCCATAAACCCACACGAAAGAGATCAGCGGTGAGTCAGCCCCCACGCAGCGCGATCATCGGCGCCGGCATGGTCGGCTCGGTACACGCACACGCCGTCCACCGAGCTGGCGGCCAGCTCGCCGCAGTCTGCGCCAGTACACCGAAAAGCAGCGAGGACTCCGCCAGGCGGCTCGGGGCCGAGCGCGCGGCCACGGCGGAAGAAATCTACGCCGCCGACGACATCGACGTGGTGCACATCTGCACACCCAACAATGCCCACCTCGAGCAAACCATCGCCGCGCTAGCGGCAGGCAAACACGTCATTTGCGAAAAGCCCTTGGCGACAACGGTTGCCGATGCTGCAGCACTCGTCGCAGCCGCCGAAAAGGCACGCACGGTCGCAGCCGTGTCTTTCATCTACCGCTTCTACCCAATGGTGCGCGAAGCACGCTACCGCATCGCGGACGCCACGGTGTGGCTGATGCACGGCGGCTACCTGCAAGACCATATGGCCGAAGCCGACCCGACCGGCTGGCGATCCGACCCCAGCCAAAGCGGTATCTCAATGACTTTCGCCGACATCGGTTCCCACTGGTGCGACCTGGCCGAATTCGTCACCGGCCACCGCATCAACAGCGTTCTCGCCACAGAAGCTGCCGCACCACGCCGAGGTCTGCGCCAAGACGATGGCGCAGTGGTGACCTTTCGCACCGACCGCGGTGCCATCGGAAGCCTAGTCGTCAGCCAGGCCTCGCCCGGCCGCAAAAACGAGCTGTCGTTCTCCTTCGACGGCCGCCAAATCGCGGTCCAGTTCAACCAAGAACGGCCCGACGAGCTCCTTGTCGGCACACTTGCCGCCAAGACGCTCCTGGTGCGCGATGGGGAAGCACTCGATCCGCGCAGCGCGCGCTACTCGTTGCTGCCCCCCGGCCATCCACAGGGATATCAGGACTGCTTCAACTTGTTCGTCGCCGACGTCTACGAGGCCATCCGCACCGGCACCCCACCTGAAGGGTTACCGCTGTTCTCAGATGGCTTGCGCGCAGCCACGATTCACGCCGCAGTGGCCTCCTCGGTCATGAGCCGAGCCTGGACGGATGTGGCTGATCACCAACGGCCAATGGCCGCCGCGGAACCCGATCCGGCGTCAGGATCCCGACGATGAACATCGCACCGGTGCGGCTTGCCCTGATCGGCCTGGGCAACATGGGCAGCGCACACCTGGAGTTCTTCACCCGTCTGCAACCCCGCGCACAGATCAGCGCGCTGGCCGACAGCCACGTTCCTTTCGCCGAACGCGCCGCCGCCCAGGTGCCGGCCGCTACCATTTTCTACGACCCAGTGGAATGTGTGAACAAGGCCGACGTCGACGCTGTCGTGGTGGCCACCGCCGACGATACCCACCATGAAATCGTGCAAGCGTGCATCACACGCCGCCTGCCCGTGCTTTGCGAAAAACCCCTCACCACAACAGCGCACCAGTCGCGGCAGGTGGTAGACGCTGAACGCAATGCCGGCCGTCAGCTCGTGCAAGTCGGCTATATGCGTCGCTTCGACGCCGACTACCAACACCTGCACCGCACCCTGCATTCTGGAATCATCGGTAGACCCGTACTGATCGCCCAACGCCACCGAAATCCATTGGCAGTCATTAAATTCAACGAAACAGAACTGATCACAAGCTCCGCGTCCCACGACATCGACGTCTTCCGCTGGCTCACTGGCGAAGACATCCGAGAAGTATCCGCCACAAGCACCACCAGCCAGGACGGATCCACCGTGATTGTCATTCTCACTGTGGTCTCGCGCTCTGGCATCCTCGGCGTCATGGAGCTTGGCCGCGGACCGGGGCTGAAGTATGACATCGGCTGCGACGTCGTCGGCACAAATGGAACCGCTGCCCTTCCCTCGCTCACCGACGGTCCTGCCGCCGATAGTGTTGCGACGCAAGCGAAACCGGACGCCTGGATGCAACGCTTCCACAGCGCCTACCGAGCACAGGACGCCGCATGGCTGGCCTCGTTGGCCTCCGATACCCACACGGGACCATCCGCCTACGACGGATACGCCACGAACACTGTCATCGACGCCGCGTTGGCCGCATTGGCCAGCGGCCAACCGCAGCCCGTAGGCCAAGAAGTCGCCGGTACTTCTGGGCCCTAGCCGCGCTCCAGCTATTGGCTAGGCCAATATAGGCTTCTCCGCGAGTCGTGTTGGAGCACAACGGTGCTCAGCACAAGCCGATTTACTCCGCGCGCCATCGACGTCCGGCGATAACGTGTCAAGCCCCGCCATTCCCTGACACAATGCGTCGTCACACCGCGTTAGCGTGAACGCGCCGCCTACGGAGCGATAGACACGACCCCCAAAATGCTTGTGGCTCAGACAACATTCGTTGTCTGAGCCACAAGACGGTTTCAGTGGGTTAACCCAGCCCTTGGTTGTCGGCAGCCGTGATTCCTTCGGCGCCTTCGAGCGAGTGCTGAATGGCGCGCTTGTGCTGATCGGCCGCCTCTTGAACAGCGGACCGGAAGTGCGCCATCTGCGTCCGGGTTTCCGCACCCGACTGGCCCTCCATCAGGGGGCCCAACCGGTGCTCCAGGTCGTCCAGCTCCTGGTTGATGTTGTCAATTTTCGTCATCGCATCGAGCAAGTCGTGGTGCTGTGCGGCAGTCTGAGTGCCGACTGCAATTTGGTACGACATTTGAGCTAGCCCTTCCTAGTGTTGGTCTGCGCCGTGGATCCGGGCGACGGCGTCTTGGGCGGCATGAATCAGCTGGTTGCCGCTGCGGGTGACGTCTTCCATGTTCTGCTGGAAGCTAGCGTGCGCGCTCTGGTGATGATCGTGCACATTACCCGAAAAACTGCTGCTCAGCGCGTGTGTTTGCTGGTCGATGTCTTGCATCTGCGAGACGATGCGGTGAATGAGTTCTTGCCCGTCGCTTAACGCTTGGTCAGCTTCTTGAACGGAAACACTTACCCCACTGCTTTGGTCCATTTCTTTCTCCTTATCGATTGGACCGGGCGCTTCGGGAGTTCCAGCGGATGGCATTCCCGATGGTTCTTCCTGAAATCAAAGGCTAGCAGAACCGCAGGGGGTCTTCTCGCGTTAATTTCCGAGCATTCCCCGGCGCCCACAGGCGGCTCTCTGCACGCACGAAGGCACTGATCAAGGCGGTTTCGCGGGTATCAGCAGCCGCAACGTTCTGCACGCCCACGATTCGAGGCCTACCTCTGCTCGCGCGACGGCACCAGCCGCCCGAAGTTTTCCGATACGGCACCGGCCAGATCGAGATAAGCCTGGAACGTCGCCGGTTTCAACAGTCCGAAGTCGATATCGGCACCTTCGGCCAAGTGCGGGTCGAATGGGATGAAGTGGATCGAGCGGCAGCGCGCCGCGAAATGATCGTGCAGCTTGTCCAGCTTCAATGCCGCCGACCCCGGTCGTGACGCGCTCAGTACGACGTGTGCCTCGCGGACCAAGCCCGCGTGACCATGCTGCATCAACCAGTCCAAAGTCGCCGAAGCGCTGCGGGCGGCGTCGATGGCTGGCGAGCTGACCAGAACGATCGTGTGCGCCAGATCCAGCACTCCGGCCATGGCCGAATGCATGATGCCCGTCCCGCAGTCAGTGAGGATGATGTTGTAGTAGTGCCGCAAGATGTCGACCGTGCGCCGGTAATCAGCTTCGCCGAACACCTCGGATATCGCTGGATCCTGCTCGCTGGCCAGCACCTCGAGGCGGCTGCTCGCCATCCGGGTGTGATTGCGAACATCGGAGTAGCGATTGATATGCGGGTCTGAAAGTAAGTCGCGCACCGTCGATCTCGTCGAGGCATCGCGAACACGTTCGGCGAGCGTGCCGCGGTCCGGATTGGCGTCAACGGCGATCACCCGATCGTGGCGGACCATCGCCAGCGTAGACCCCAAACCCATTGTGGTTGTGGTCTTTCCGACGCCGCCTTTGATCGACAACACCGCAATCCTGAAATCGCCCGCGATGGGCTGGCGGATCTGGGCCAGCAGATTCTCCTGTCGGCGCTCCTTGCGAGATCCGCCAGGGTTGACGTGCCCAGCGGTCGCTTTGTGTACCGCCCGCCGCCAGCCGGACTGCGGCGCATGCAGGTTTCGGTTGGTGATCTCGGCCTCGTCCAACGACGTCGGCACCCGAAACGCCTGCGGCGTTTGATAGCCCGGCGGTGGCGCGGCGGCGTGCGGCGGAGGCGCCCACCCAGGCGGCGGGGCCTGGGAGTCAGGCGTCGGTTCGCCACGGTATTCAGGTGGCGGTTGGGCAGCGTGCCGAGGCGGCACCCAGCCGGGCCGAACTGCAGGCGGCGGGAGGGCACGGTCTGCAGGCGGAGTCTGCCACCACCCCGGCGGCAGGGGTGGCGCGCCGGGCGGGGGCGGAGG
>NZ_BAAGDE010000048.1:0-47452 GCF_054660795.1 Mycobacterium sp. MUNTM1 | reverse complement strand
CCCGGGCCCCTCGGCGAACGCGCCGACTGGTGGTGGTACACCCCCTTCCAACCCCAACCACCACCGACAACCAACTAGCGGCGTTACCCGCAACGCGTCGCATCTCAAACACGTTGGGCGATCAAGGAATTCGTTCACGCTATCCGCCGTCGACCTCGTCGTGGGCATCAGGGTCGACTCCAGATGGGTTGCGGGGCGCCTCACTTTTGTTCGCTTTGCGCTGTCGATCAGCGCAGCATGGTGGCGACGATCCCGGCGAGGTAGCCCAGCCTCGCGACCTCCGAGGGCCGGAATTCGGGGCCGGGACGGCCGAGCACCACCGCGGTGTGCGGGTCGCCCAACGGGGCCGCGACCATGGTCACGTCCATGTCGCGCCAGGCCTTTGGCACCCAGTCGGCGCCGCTGTCCAGCGTCGCGGCCCGCTCCAGCGGCAGCCACGGGGCCGAGTCCGCCTTTGTCTCCGGGGCACCTGGACTGCCGGCCAGGCGCTGTAGCTCACCGTCCGAGCTGCGCAGCACCGTGCACCAACTGACGCGCAGCACCTTCGGCGCCTCGTTGGCGAGAACCTGCAGTCGCGCCGCCTTGCCCTCGGCCGCGGCCACATGGTCGAGAAGCTCGAGCTCACGGTGGGCCTCCAGCAGACCGGTGTGCGGGCGCACGCTGTCCACGCGGACACCGGACAGGGACTCGGCCGCGGTGATCAGCGTGTCCGGCATGGCCCCGGGCGGCAGTTCGATCACCAGGTCGTCGGTCGCGTAACCCGCGCTGCGGTCCACCACATCGAGCGACAGAATGTCGGCTCCCACCGAACCGAGCGCCACTGCGAGCGACCCCAGGCTGCCTGGCCGGTCGATTAGCTCGATGCGCAACAGATAGGAGGGCACGGCCAACACTGTTGCACAGGGACGTGTCGATGGCATTTCGGATCGGCCGGCCGCGCGAGGCCCAACGGCGTGCAACGGCCCGCACCTTCGCGACTAGGCTTTCCAGTCGTGTCCCAGATCTCCCGCGACGAGGTAGCGCACCTGGCCCGGCTGTCCCGGCTGGCGCTCACCGACAGCGAACTCGACAGCTTCGCCAGCCAGCTCGGCGCCATCCTGACTCACGTCAGCCAGGTGCAGGCGGTCGATGTCACCGGCGTCGAAGCGACCGACAACCCGCTCAAGGACGTCAACGTCACCCGGCCGGACGAGTCGACACCGTGCCTGACCCAGGCCGAAGCGCTGGCCGAGGCGCCCGCCGCCGTCGATGGCCGCTTCGCGGTGCCGCAGATCCTGGGGGACAGCGAGTGAACGAGATCATCCGGTCCGACGCCGCCACGCTGGCCGCCCGGATCGCGGCCAAAGAGCTGTCGTCGGTTGAGGTCACCCAGGCCTGCCTGGACCAGATCCAGGCGACCGACGACCGCTACCACGCCTTCCTGCACGTGGCGGCCGACGAGGCGCTGGGCGCGGCCGCCGTCGTCGACGAAGCGGTGGCCGCGGGGGAGCGGCTGCCGTCTCCGCTGGCCGGGGTCCCGCTGGCGCTCAAGGACGTCTTCACCACGGTCGACATGCCCACTACCTGCGGGTCCAAGATCCTGGAGGGCTGGCGCTCCCCGTACGACGCCACCGTCACCTCGCGGCTGCGCGCCGCCGGGATTCCGATCCTGGGCAAGACCAACATGGACGAATTCGCGATGGGCAGCTCGACCGAGAACTCCGCCTACGGCCCCACCCGTAACCCCTGGGACGTCGACCGGGTGCCCGGCGGCTCCGGGGGCGGGAGCGCGGCGGCGCTGGCCGCGTTCCAGGCTCCGCTGGCGATCGGGTCCGACACCGGCGGCTCCATCCGCCAGCCCGCCGCACTCACCTCGACCGTTGGCGTCAAGCCCACCTACGGCACAGTGTCGCGCTACGGCCTGGTGGCGTGCGCGTCATCGCTGGATCAGGGCGGCCCGTGCGCGCGCACGGTGCTGGACACCGCGTTGTTGCATCATGTGATCGCCGGGCACGACACCCTGGACTCCACGTCGGTGAAGGCGGCGGTGCCCGACGTCCTCGCCGCCGCCAAGGCCGGCGCGGCCGGTGACCTCAAGGGCGTGCGCGTCGGAGTGGTCAAGCAGCTGCGCGGCGAGGGCTACCAGCCCGGGGTGCTGAACGCGTTCGAGGCCGCCGTCAAGCAACTGACCGCCCTGGGCGCCGAGGTGAGCGAGGTCGACTGCCCGCACTTCGAGTACGCGCTGGCCGCCTACTACCTGATCCTGCCGTCGGAGGTGTCGAGCAACCTGGCCCGCTTCGACGCGATGCGCTACGGGCTGCGGGTCGGCGACGACGGCGGCCACAGCGCCGAGGAGGTCATGGCGATGACGCGCGCCGCCGGCTTCGGGCCGGAGGTCAAGCGGCGCATCATGATCGGCACCTACGCGCTGTCGGCCGGTTATTACGACGCGTATTACAACCAGGCCCAGAAGGTGCGCACCCTGATCGCCCGCGACCTGGACGAGGCGTATCGCTCGGTGGACGTGGTGGTGTCGCCCGCGACCCCGACCACAGCGTTCCGGCTGGGCGAGAAGGTCGACGATCCGCTGGCGATGTATCTGTTCGACCTGTGCACGCTGCCGCTGAATCTGGCCGGCCACTGCGGCATGTCGGTGCCGGCCGGTCTGTCGCCGGACGACGACATGCCGGTCGGCCTGCAGATCATGGCGCCCGCGCTGGCCGACGACCGGCTCTACCGGGTCGGCGCCGCCTACGAGGCGGCCCGCGGACCGCTGCCGTCGGCGATATAGGACGGCCCGCGCCCGGGTTCCCGAGCGATTTTGCGCCTGCTCGCGCCATGGAGCCGCCGCCCCAGGCAAGATGAAACCATGCGGATCGGAGTGCTCACCGGAGGCGGCGACTGCCCCGGGCTCAACGCGGTCATCCGGGCAGTGGTGCGGACCTGCGACTCCCGGTACGGCTCGTCGGTGGTCGGATTCCAGGACGGGTGGCGCGGACTACTGGAGAACCGGCGTGTCCAGCTGCAGAACGACGACCGCAACGATCGCCTGCTGGCCAAGGGCGGAACCATGCTGGGCACCGCCCGGGTTCACCCCGACAAATTGCGGGCCGGCCTGAACCAGATCAAGCAGACCCTGGACGACAACGGGATCGACGTGCTGATCCCGATCGGAGGGGAAGGCACGCTGACGGCCGCGCACTGGCTCTCCGAGGAGAACGTGCCCGTGGTCGGTGTGCCGAAGACCATCGACAACGACATCGATTGCACCGACGTGACTTTCGGGCACGACACCGCGTTGACCGTCGCGACCGAGGCGATCGACCGGCTGCACAGCACCGCCGAATCGCACCAGCGGGTGATGCTGGTCGAGGTGATGGGTCGCCACGCCGGCTGGATCGCGTTGAACGCGGGCCTGGCTTCGGGCGCGCACATGACCCTGATCCCCGAGCAGCCCTTCGATGTCGAGGAGGTGTGCCGGCTGGTCAAAAGGCGCTTCCAGCGCGGAGATTCGCACTTCATCTGCGTGGTAGCCGAGGGCGCCAAGCCCATTCCCGGATCGATTGCGTTGCGGGAAGGCGGGATTGACGAATTCGGCCACGAGAAGTTCACCGGGGTGGCAGCGCAGCTCGGCGCCGAAGTGGAGAAGCGGATCAACAAGGACGTCCGGGTGACCGTGCTGGGCCACGTCCAGCGAGGCGGCACCCCGACGGCCTACGACCGGGTGCTGGCCACCCGGTTCGGGGTGAACGCGGCCGACGCCGCGCACGCCGGCGAATACGGCCAGATGGTCTCGTTGCGCGGGCAGGATATCGGCCGGGTGCCGCTGGCGGACGCGGTGCGTCAGCTCAAGCTGGTGCCGGAGAGCCGCTACGACGACGCCGCCGCATTTTTCGGTTAGCCGCGGCGCCGGGCAAACAACCGGTGGATCTGAGTGAACCGCGGCTTGAATTTGTCCGCTAATGAAGCAGCTGGGTCGCGATTGTCGCAGTTTGGTGGTTTCCGGACCGGTCTTTCGGGGTTATACCGGGAGTATGAATAGCCGCGGTTCGATTCGCGGATTCGTTCGGCAATCCGCGGTAGCGGCGGGGCCACCGGGCTCGCCGAACCACCAGCCGGGTCGGCACAAGTGGAGTATCGAGGGCGATCCCGCAGCGTCCACCGTGCCGCAGTCCCACGGTCCGAATCAGCCCATCGCCGGACCGCCGCAACCTCCGCCCGCCGCTCCGCCGCCACGGCGGGCGCCATCACCGCCACGTCCCGAGCCGATGCTGGGCGCGACGGCGCTGGACCGCTTCGACACGCACGACACGGACGCCGAGGGGTTCAACTGGCGGCGGCTGCTTCATCGCATCACCGGGATCGAGATCGGCCCGGGCAAAAACACGGCCTACGAGAACGAGCTGCGGCAGCGCATCCGCGCGACCGTGGGCGGCGCATTTCCGATCGCCGTGCTCAACCTCAAGGGTGGGGTCGGCAAGACGACGGTGGTGGAGGCGCTGGGGTCGACGTTCGCCGCCGTGCGCGACGACCGGGTGCTCGCCCTCGATATCGACGCCGGAGACCTGGCAGAGCGGCACGGTCGGCGCAATCCGCACAGCATCGCCGACCTGCTGCACGGCAAACCGGCGGCCCAATACGAGGACATCCGCGCGCTGACGTATATGAACGGATTCGGGCTGGAAGTGCTCGGGTTGCCGGACTCCGACTGGCGTCTGGACCGCCACGACATGCTGCGGGCCTTCTCGATGCTGCGAAACCAGTACTCGCTGATGTTGGTTGACTGCGTCAAAACGCTCAATTCCGGTGTGATGGACGCCGTTCTACCGGAATCGCGCGCGCTGGTGGTGGTCACCAGCCCCGCCATCGATGCGGTGCGCAAAACACGGGCAACGCTGGAGTGGTTGTGCCACAACGGGTATCAATCATTGATGCAGTGGACCGTGCTGGTAGTCAACCACGTCGAACCGGCCAAGGTCGACGGCTTGGCCGTCACCGAACTCGACCGCCTGTCCGCACGGGTCGGCGCCACGGTGGTGCTGCCGTTCGACCGGCATGTGCACGACGGTCGGCGGATCGCGCTGGACCGGTTGAGCAAGGAGAGCCGGCGCAGTTATCTGGAGATGGCGGCCGTGCTGGCCGACATGTTCCCGGGCCGCGGACCGCAGCGCGACCAGTTCCCGCTGCCGCGATCACCGCACGGGCTGACCTGAGTTCACCACGGTGTCGGCGGTGGTGAGCCGCTTCGCCCGGCTCCGCCGCGCTCGCGATCACCACGGTGTGGGGCGGTGGTCGCCCGCTTCGCCCGGCTCCGCCGCGCTCGCGATCACCACGGTGTGGGGCGGTGGTGACCCGCTTCGCCCGGCTCCGCCGCGCTCGCGATCACCACTAGGATCGAGCGCATGAGTGTTGCCGCCAGCGCCGATCTGATGGACTACGACGACGTCATCGCGCGTTTCGATCCGGTACTCGGCCTCGAGGTGCACGTCGAACTGTCCACCGTCACCAAGATGTTCTGCGGCTGCACCACCGCATTCGGCGCCGAACCCAACACTCAGGTGTGCCCGGTGTGCCTCGGCCTGCCCGGCTCGCTGCCCGTGCTCAACCAGAACGCGGTCGAGTCGGCCATTCGCATCGGGCTGGCACTGAACTGCGAAATCGTGCCCTGGTGCCGCTTCGCCCGGAAGAACTACTTCTACCCGGACCAGCCGAAGAACTACCAGATTTCGCAGTACGACGAGCCGATCGCTATCAACGGCTACCTCGAGGCACCGCTGGACGACGGCACCACCTGGCGCGTCGAGATCGAGCGCGCGCACATGGAGGAAGACACCGGCAAGCTGACCCACATCGGCAGCGAGACGGGCCGCATCCACGGCGCGACCACGTCGTTGATCGACTACAACCGCGCCGGCGTGCCGTTGATCGAGATCGTCACCAAGCCCATCGAGGGCGCCGGGGCCCGGGCGCCGCAGATCGCCCGCGCCTACGTGACCGCGCTACGAGACCTGTTGCGCGCCCTGGACGTATCCGACGTCCGGATGGACCAGGGCTCGATGCGGTGTGATTCCAACGTGTCGCTCAAGCCGACCGGTGCGAGCGAGTTCGGCACCCGGACCGAAACCAAGAACGTCAACTCGCTGAAAAGCGTTGAGGTCGCGGTGCGTTACGAAATGCAACGCCAAGCCGCCGTCTTGGCGTCGGGTGGTCGAATCATCCAGGAAACCAGGCACTTTCACGAGGCGGGCGGCTACACGAGTCCGGGCCGCACCAAGGAGACGGCCGAGGACTATCGGTATTTCCCGGAGCCCGACCTGGAGCCCGTCGCGCCCAGTCGCGAGCTTGTCGAGCAACTGCGTCAGACCATCCCCGAGCTGCCGTGGTTGAGCCGCAAGCGCATCCAGGACGAGTGGGGCATCTCCGACGAGGTGATGCGTGACCTGGTCAATGCCGGAGCGATCGAACTGGTCACCGCGACCATCGAGCACGGCGCGTCCAGCGAGCAGGCCCGAGCCTGGTGGGGAAACTTCCTGATGCAGAAGGCCAACGAGGCCAATGTGGCGCTCGACGAGCTGGCCATCACGCCCGCCCAGGTCGCCGCGGTGGTGGCGCTGGTCGACGAGGGCAAGCTGTCGACCAAGCTGGCCCGCCAGGTCGTCGAGGGTGTGCTGGCCGGTGAGGGCGAGCCCGAAGAGGTGATGACCGCCCGCGGTCTGGCGTTGGTGCGCGACGACTCGGTGACGCAGGCCGCCGTCGACGAGGCGCTGGCCGCCAATCCCGATGTGGCAGAAAAGATTCGCGGCGGCAAGGTGGCCGCCGCCGGTGCGATCGTCGGCGCGGTGATGAAGGCCACCCGCGGCCAGGCCGACGCCGCCCGGGTGCGCGAATTGGTGTTGGCCGCCTGCGGCCAGGGCTAGCAGCCTAACGCGCGAGGTATCCGCTCCCGGGGCGGTGCTGGTTCGCCCCGACGGCTACGCCGCCTGGGTGGGCGAGAGCCACGCCGGCGGCCTGGAGGATGCGCTCAACGAGTGGTTCGCATAGCGCCAGCTGCTTAGCCGGTCAGCGCGGTCGAGCGCCTAGCTCTTGTCGTCGCTGTTGCGCGGGAAGCCGCCGCCCTGCGGGAAGAGCGGAAACACCACGTCATCCAGCTTCTCGGCGTCCCCGGCGGTCTTGTTGACCGTTGCGCCCCAGACGTTTCCATCCGGCGACATGCGCAGCGCCCAGGCGTGCGCGTGGGTGTCCTTGCGGACGACGTCGGGCTCACCGGTGACCGCGCCGGTGGCCGGCGCCAGCCGGACCGCGACGGTCAGTTTGGTGTTGATCAGGTTGACTAGCACCGTCCCGTCCATCGCCGCGCAGCCGGCCACGCCCGGCTTGTCCGGCCAGGTCCACACCGTGGACACGTCCGACGTTTTGGTGATGCGCTGCAACCGATCTGCCGTCGGGGTGCGGTCGGCGACATACAGCGAGCCGTCCACCGGGTCGGTGCACAGCCCACCGCCGGATCCCACCCCGGACAGCGCGGTCGTCGGCGGCGCCTGTCCCACGGTGGTCGGCTGCTCGATCCGAAGCACCTTGCCGGCCAGCGATTTGGGGTCGGCGGCCAGCGCCGGATTGCCCGCGTCGCCGGTCATCACGACCAGCGTGGTGGGGCTGGTGAACAACAGGGCTCCGGTGTTCCCGGTGGCGCCCTTGGGGATTCCGGTCAGGATGTCCTTGGGGATGTCGCCGTCGGCCACACGGATGACCCGGTTGTCGGTCGGCGTGCTGATGTAGGCGTACATCAGCCGGTCCTGCGTGTAGGTGGGCGACATGACGATGTCCATCAGGCCGCCATCGCCCGAGCCGTCGACCGGGATCACCGTCTTCACCTTCGGCTCGGCGTTGACGGAGATCTCCTTGACCGCACCGGTGGTGCGCTCCGCGACGAGCGCGGTTTTGCTGTCGGGGCCCATGATCAGGCCGCTGGTGCTCTCCAGGCAGCCCTGCATCACCCCGGGAGCGGGGCAGGCCTTGGGAAACGGCGTGGGCGGCAGCGGCGGCGGGGGAGGAGGCGTCGAGCTCGGCTGCGGCTTCAGCTCGGGGGCGGTGGTGAACGGTTGCGATTGGGCGTCGTTGAAGCGTGCGCACCCGTTCGTCACCAGCACGAGGGCGCACAGCGCGGCCAAGCCGCGCCGAACCGACCGCCCCGATCGCCCTAGTCGCATGAACGTCAGGCTACGGACACTGCCAGCGCCGCCGCCACACACGTCCCCGTTGGCCGCCGCCGGTGCCCGACCGTGACCGCTTTCGCACAAGGCCCGGCGAGCCCCCCGAAACGGGCTCGGAAGGTGATTTGGGGCCAATCCGGGCCGGTTTGACGGGCAAACCACCGATTGCCAGGCGAAAGCGCCGCTCAAATCCCCAATTCACGGCCGAATGCCCTTACCCTGACACCCGTGACCAGTCAACCGAATGACGCACATTGGCAACGGCCCGGCGAATCGCCGGAGCCGACCCCGGGACGCCCCGCCTCGGCGCGGCTGGTCGATCCCGAAGATGACCTGACGCCAGTCGGCTTCCCCGGCGACTTCAACCCGTCGACCGGAACCACCACCGTCATCCCCTACGGCGGCGCCCCCGCGATCGCCGGGTCCGGGGCCGGTGGCTACAACCTGCTGGAACAGCAGGAGCCCTTGCCTTACGTCCAGCCTCATTCGGCGGCCCGGCACGCCGCCCCCGAGTCCACCGACATCGACGACGACGATGAACACCACGACCGGTTGCACGACGTCGGCCGGCGCGGAACGCAGCATCTCGGTTTGCTGTTGCTGCGCGTCGGGCTGGGCGTGGTGCTCGGCGCCCACGGGCTGCAGAAGCTGTTCGGCTGGTGGGGCGGCTCCGGCGTGACGGGGTTCAAGAACTCACTGTCCGACGTCGGCTACCAGCACGCCGACATCCTCGCCTACGTGAGCGCCGGCGGCGAGGCCGTCGCGGGCGTGCTGCTGATCCTGGGCCTTTTCACTCCGGTAGCCGCGGCGGGTGCGCTGGCGTTTCTGATCAACGGCCTGCTGGCCAGCGTTTCGGCGCGGCCGCACACGCGCACCTTTTCGTTCTTCCTGCCCGAGGGTCACGAATACCAGATCAGCCTGATCGTGATGGCCGCCGCGGTCGTCCTGTGTGGACCCGGCCGCTACGGTCTGGACGCGCGCCGCGGTTGGGCGCATCGCCCCTTCATCGGGTCCTTCGTCGCCCTGCTGGCCGGCATCGCGGCCGGTGTCGGGGTGTGGGTGGCCCTCAACGGCGTGAATCCGATCGGCTGACCGGCCGCCTCACTGGTAGGGATTGGGAACCCGTCCCGCGCTGGCCTCGGTCAGCTCGGGCAGCGTGGAGAACGTGACCGCGGGTAACCGCAGGTCGGCGCCGCTTTTGAGGTGTGCGCGTCCCCATGAACCGCGGTGGAAACGCAGTCCGTCGATGTCGTCCCAGCTCACCCGCCGGCTGCCGAACAGCGTCCGAACCGTCACGCCCTGGTCGTCGGCGACCGTGCGTAGCCGGACGATCATGGCCGACAGCAGCACGGGAAGGATCAGCAGCGGAAGCGACGGCGGCCACAGCATCACCGGAATCAGCAACCCCAGAGTCAAAAACCCGACGGCCAGATGCGCTATCGGCGACACCTTGATCACGACGGGCTCTTGGGAGGGCGCTTGGTCGGGTGTTTGGGGGGACGAACCGGTAGCCACCCCACCATCATTTCACCCGGCACACGGGGTCGGCGCAGCCGAGCGCTCGCCCGGCGGCGCCGTCGCGACCGTGCTGGTGACCGCGGCGCCGAAGGCCACGGATTTGACTGCTGAGCTGTGCGAAGGCTACCGTCGGACGCTATGGATACCGCCGGAAAGCCCGGGATGCTCGTAGTAATTAGTCAGCGCGTTGGTGGCTGACTTGCTCTTGAGCATGTGAAGCAATCCAGCACCAGCGCGCAACCCTCGTGCAGCAGATGAGCTGTCGGGGGTTTTTTGTTGCCCCCAGCGAGACTCCCGGAATGAATAAGGACTGAACGACAGTGAGCGCTCCCATCAGGCAGCACGCCTCCGCGGCACCGGACGCTGCCGACATCGCCACGGACGCGGCCAGGCCCGCCGCCAAGTCGGCCGCCGGCAAGCCGAAACGTATTGGGCCCGAGCAACTTACCGGTGCACAGTCGGTGATCCGCTCGCTGGAGGAACTCGGCGTAGAGGTCATCTTCGGCATCCCCGGCGGTGCGGTGCTGCCGGTGTATGACCCGCTGTTCGATTCCAAGAAGCTGCGCCACGTGCTGGTCCGCCACGAGCAGGGCGCCGGCCACGCCGCCAGCGGCTACGCGCACGCCACCGGCAAGGTCGGCGTCTGCATGGCGACCTCGGGGCCCGGCGCTACCAACCTGGTGACGCCGCTGGCCGACGCCCAGATGGACTCGATACCCGTCGTCGCCGTCACCGGCCAGGTCGGACGATCGCTGATCGGGACCGACGCGTTCCAGGAAGCCGACATCTCGGGCATCACGATGCCGATCACCAAGCACAACTTCCTGGTCCGCTCGGGCAACGAGATCCCGCAGGTGCTCGCCGAGGCGTTCCACATCGCCTCGTCGGGCCGCCCCGGGGCGGTGCTCGTCGACATCCCCAAGGACGTGCTGCAGGGCCAGTGCACGTTCAGCTGGCCGCCGCGGATGGATCTGCCCGGGTACAAGCCGAACACCAAGCCGCACAGCCGGCAGATCCGCGAGGCCGCCAAGCTGATCGCGGCCGCCCGCAAGCCGGTGCTCTACGTGGGTGGCGGGGTCATCCGCGGTGACGCGACCGAGCAGCTGTACGAGCTGGCCGAGCTGACCGGCATCCCCGTGGTGACCACACTGATGGCGCGCGGCGCGTTCCCGGACAGCCATCCGCAGCACATGGGCATGCCCGGCATGCACGGCACCGTCGCCGCGGTGGCGGCGCTGCAGCGCAGCGACCTGCTGATCGCGCTGGGGACCCGCTTCGACGACCGGGTGACCGGGAAGCTGGACACCTTCGCCCCCGAGGCCAAGGTCATCCACGCCGACATCGACCCGGCCGAGATCGGCAAGAACCGCCACGCGGACGTGCCGATCGTCGGGGACGTCAAAGCCGTCATCATCGAGCTGCTCGAGCTGCTGCGCCAGGACGGGATTCCCGGCAAGCTCAAAATGACCGAATGGTGGGCCTACCTGAACGAGGTTCAGTCCACCTACCCGCTGAGCTATGGCCCGCAGAGCGACGGCAGCCTCGGCCCGGAATACGTCATCGAGAAGCTGGGCCAGATCGCCGGCCCGGACGCCCTGTACGTCGCCGGCGTCGGCCAGCACCAGATGTGGGCGGCCCAATTCATCTCGTACGAGAAGCCGCGCACCTGGCTCAACTCCGGCGGGCTGGGCACCATGGGGTACGCCATCCCGGCGGCCATGGGCGCCAAGATGGCCCGCCCGGACGCCGAGGTGTGGGCGATCGACGGCGACGGCTGCTTCCAGATGACCAACCAGGAGCTGGCCACCTGCGCGATCGAGGGCGTGCCGATCAAGGTGGCGCTGATCAACAACGGCAACCTGGGCATGGTGCGCCAATGGCAGACGCTGTTCTACCAAGAGCGGTACTCGCAGACCGATCTGGCCACCCACTCGCACCGCATCCCGGACTTCGTGAAGCTGGCCGAGGCGTTGGGTTGCGTCGGATTGCGTTGCGAGCGTGAGGAAGACGTCGAAGACGTGATCAACCAGGCGCGGGCTATCAACGACCGCCCGGTGGTGATCGACTTCATCGTCGGCGCCGACGCGCAGGTGTGGCCGATGGTGGCGGCCGGCACCAGCAACGACGAGATTCAGGCGGCCCGCGGAATCCGTCCGCTGTTCGACGACGAGAGCGAAGGGCACGCCTGATGCACACGCACACTCTGTCGGTGTTGGTCGAGGACAAACCCGGCGTGCTCGCCCGGGTGGCGGCGCTGTTCTCGCGGCGCGGGTTCAACATCGAATCGCTGGCCGTCGGTGCCACCGAGCAGAAGGACATGTCGCGGATGACCATCGTGGTGTCCGCCGAGGAGACCCCGCTCGAGCAGATCACCAAGCAGCTCAACAAGTTGATCAACGTCATCAAGATCGTCGAGCTCGACGACGACAACTCGGTGTCCCGGGAATTGGCGTTGATCAAGGTGCGCGCCGACGCCGGCATCCGCAGTCAGGTGATCGAAGCGGTGAACCTGTTCCGCGCCAAGGTGATTGACGTGTCGCCGGAGGCGTTGACGATCGAGGCGACGGGTGACCGCGGCAAGATCGAGGCGCTGCTGCGGGTCCTGGAACCCTTCGGAATCCGCGAAATCGTCCAATCCGGAGTGGTGTCGCTGGCTCGCGGTCCGCGCGGAATCGGCACGGCCAAGTAAGTTTTCAGCTGAAACAAGAAGGAGATAGAGAAGTGGCTAACCCGTCTGGGGAGACATTGCCGATGTTCTACGACGACGATGCGGACCTGACGATCATCCAGGGTCGCAAGGTCGGCGTCATCGGATACGGCAGCCAGGGACACGCGCACTCGTTGAGCCTGCGCGACTCCGGCGTGCAGGTGAAGGTGGGCCTCAAGGAGGGTTCGAAGTCGCGGGCCAAGGTCGAAGAGCAGGGCCTGGACGTCGACACCCCGGCCGAGGTCGCCAAGTGGGCCGACGTGATCATGCTGCTGGCGCCCGACACCGCGCAGGCCGACATCTTCAAGAACGACATCGAACCCAACCTCGAGGATGGGGACGCGTTGTTCTTCGGCCACGGCCTCAACATCCACTTCGACCTGATCAAGCCGCCGGCCAACGTCACCATCGCCATGGTGGCACCGAAGGGCCCGGGGCACCTGGTGCGCCGGCAGTTCGTCGACGGCAAGGGCGTGCCCTGCCTGATCGCCGTCGACCAGGACCCGAACGGCGAGGGCGAGGCGCTGGCCCTGTCCTACGCCAAGGCGATCGGCGGCACCCGCGCCGGTGTCATCAAGACAACCTTCAAGGACGAGACCGAGACCGACCTGTTCGGTGAGCAGGCCGTGTTGTGCGGTGGCACAGAGGAATTGGTGAAGACCGGTTTCGATGTGATGGTCGAGGCGGGCTACCCGCCGGAGATGGCCTACTTCGAGGTGCTGCACGAGCTCAAGCTGATCGTCGACCTGATGTACGAGGGTGGCATCGCGCGGATGAACTACTCGGTGTCCGACACCGCGGAATTCGGCGGCTACCTCTCGGGTCCGCGCGTCATCGACGCCGGCACCAAGGAGCGGATGCGAGAGATCCTGCGCGACATCCAGAGCGGCGACTTCACCAAGAAGCTGGTCGCCAACGTCGAGGGTGGCAACAAGCAACTCGAGCAGCTGCGCAAGGAGAACGCCGAGCACCCCATCGAGGTCACCGGCAAGAAGCTGCGTGACCTGATGAGCTGGGTCGACCGGCCGATCACCGAAACGGCCTGACGGCTTAACGACCTGACGACCCGCCACGCTGGCGTGACACTGGGTCACCGGTGTCACGCTGGCGTGACGCTCGGCGGTCGAGGCTAGGCGCCCAGGCGGCCCGCCGTCTGGACCACCCGGCGGGCCAGATGCTCGAGGGCGGTGCCGGTCGGCTCGTCGAATTCCTTGATGTTGTCGTGGGTGGTGACCAGGCTCGCCCCATAGGGATTGCCGTCGACGAACTTGCACGGGTCGGTGTATCCCGGCGGCACGATGATGCCGCCGAAATGCATCAGCGTGATGTAGAGCGAGAGCAGGGTCGTCTCCTGGCCGCCGTGCACGGTATTGGACGACGTGAAGCCCGCGTACACCTTGTCCGCGAGCTTGCCCTGCGCCCACAGCCCGCCCAGCGAGTCGAGGAACGCGCGCAATTGTGCTGCCGGAGAACCGAATCGGGTAGGTGAACCGAAGATCACCGCATCCGCCCAGACGATGTCGTCGCCGGTGGCCGCCGGAAGGTCCTTGGTGGCCTCGTAGTTCGCCGTCCAAGCCGGGTTGTGGGCGAACGATTCGGGATCCTGCGTTTCGGCGACATGCCTCAGGCGGACTTCGGCGCCCGCCGACTCTGCCGCGGCGGCGACGCGCTGCGCCATCGTGGTGCCATGGCCGGTGGCCGAGTAGTAGATGATCGCGAGTTTCGTCACGGCGTTATCGTAGGCCGCAGATTCGGGATCGTGTCGATCCCGAATTCCCGGCGCAACAACGTGCGGGCCGCGTAGTAGCCGGCCATGCCGTGCACCCCGCCGCCCGGTGGGGTGGCCGCGGAGCACAGGTACACCTTGGGAATCGCTGTGCGCCAAGGGTTTAGCCGCGGTGTCGGGCCGGCGATCGCCCGCCAGGCCGAATTGCCGCCCATCCCGATGTCGCCGCCCACGTAGTTGGCGTTGTGGTCGCACAACCGCGCGGCGGGCACCGCGCGCGCCGCCACCACGACGTCCCGGAAACCGGGGGCGAACCGCTCGACCACCGTTGTCACCGCTTCGGTCGCGTCCACGGTGGACCCCGACGGCACGTGGGCATAGGTCCAGAAGGGCCGCCGCCCGGCGGCGCCGATGCGGCCGGCGTCGGCGACGTGCGGCGACGCGGCCAGCACCATGGGCCACTGCGCGTGCCGTCCCGCGGCGATGTCGGCCTCGGCGCGCGCCATCTGCGCCCGGGTGCCGCCGAGATGCAGGGTGGGGGCCTGCCGCAGCCGGGGGTCCGACCACGGGATCTCGTCGCTGAGCACGAAGTCGACCTTGGCGACCCCGGGGCCAAAGGTATAGCGCCGCAACGCTTTAGCGTAGCGAGCGGGCAGGGCGTCGCCGTAGATGCGCAGCAGCGCGGTGGGCGCGGTGTCGAAGGCGACGACCCCACCGGGCGGCTCTGTCACCTCGGTGCCCGCGGTGAGCTCGCCACCGTGCGCGCGCAGGTCGGCGATCAGGGCGTCGGTGATCGCCTGGCTGCCGCCCACCGGAATCGGCCAGCCAACCGAATGCGCGAGGGTGGCCAGCATCAACCCGGCGCCGGCCGCGGTCAGCGACGGCATTCGCGAAATGATATGTGCGGCAACGCCGGTGAACAGCGCGCGGGCGTCCTCGCCGGCCAGCGTCGCCCAGGCCGGGGTGCCTTGGGTCAGCATCCGCAGCCCCAGCCGCACCGCCGACGGCAGCGAGTTCGGCACCGACCTTTTGTCGCCCAGCAGCAGGGCCACCACGTCGTCGGAACGCTCGACCAGCGGCCCGAGCAGGCATCGGAAGGACGCGCCGTGCTCGAGTTCGGCGCAGGTGCGGTCCAGGTCGCGGTAGGCGATGGCCGCGGGGCGCCCGGGCAGCGGGTTGGCGTACGAAATCTCGGGCACCGCCAGCTGGACGCCGCGGGCCGGCAGGTCGAATTCCTTGAAGAACGGCGACGCCAGCGCCAACGGGTGCACGGCGGAGCAGATGTCGTGCAAGACTCCCGCAGAATCTGGGTCGGGTGCGGTGCGCGCACCCCCGCCAAAGGTCGGCTGAGCTTCGACGACCTGCACCTTCAGGCCGGCCCGGGCGCAGATTACGGCGGCGGTCAACCCGTTGGGTCCGCTGCCGACGATGGTGACGTCCACGCGTCAATTACAGCCGATAGGCTGGCCGGGTGAATCTGCCTGTTGTACTCATTGCCGACAAGCTCGCCGAATCCACCGTCGCCGCCCTGGGCGACCAGGTCGAGGTGCGCTGGGTAGACGGCCCGGATCGGGAGAAGCTGCTGGCCGCCGTGCCGGAGGCCGATGCGCTGCTGGTGCGCTCGGCCACCACGGTCGACGCCGAGGTGCTGGCGGCCGCGCCCAAGCTGAAGATCGTTGCCCGCGCCGGGGTAGGCCTGGACAACGTCGACGTCAACGCCGCCACAGAGCGCGGTGTGCTGGTGGTCAACGCGCCGACATCGAACATCCACAGCGCCGCCGAGCACGCGCTGGCGCTGCTACTGTCCGCGGCCCGCCAGGTTCCGGCCGCCGACGCCTCGCTGCGCGAGCATGCCTGGAAGCGGTCGTCCTTTTCGGGCACCGAGATCTTCGGCAAGACGGTGGGCGTGGTGGGCCTGGGCCGGATCGGGCAGCTGGTTGCCCAGCGGCTCAGCGCCTTCGGCACCCACCTGATCGCCTACGACCCCTACGTGTCGCCGGCTCGCGCCGCGCAGCTGGGCATCGAACTGCTGACCTTGGACGAACTGTTGGGCCGCGCCGACTTCATCTCGGTGCACCTGCCGAAGACGCCCGAGACCGCCGGCCTGATCGACAAGGACGCGCTGGCGAAGACGAAGCCGGGCGTCATCATCGTCAACGCCGCCCGGGGCGGCCTGGTCGACGAGGCCGCGCTGGCCGACGCGGTGCGCAGCGGCCACGTGCGCGCGGCCGGCCTGGACGTCTTCTCCAAGGAGCCGTGCACGGACAGCCCGCTGTTCGAGCTGCCACAGGTGGTGGTCACACCGCATCTGGGCGCGTCGACCGAGGAGGCGCAGGATCGGGCCGGCACCGACGTCGCGGCAAGCGTGAAGCTCGCTCTGGCCGGGGAATTCGTCCCCGACGCGGTCAACGTCGGCGGCGGGGTGGTCAACGAGGAGGTGGCGCCCTGGCTGGACCTGGTGCGCAAGCTCGGGGTGCTGGCCGCCACGCTGTCCGACGGCCCGCCGGTGTCGCTGTCGGTGCAGGTGCGCGGCGAACTTGCCTCCGAAGACGTTGAGGTGCTTAAGCTTTCGGCGCTGCGCGGGTTGTTCTCGGCCGTCGTCGAGGGACCGGTGACGTTCGTCAACGCCCCGGCGCTGGCCGAAGAACGCGGCATCACCGCCGAAATCGGCACCGCCTCGGAAAGCCCGAACCACCGCAGTGTGGTCGACGTACGCGCGGTTGCGCACGACGGCACCGCCGTCAACGTCGCCGGCACCCTGTCCGGGCCGCAGCTGGTGGAGAAGATCGTTCAGATCAACGGGCGCAACTTCGATCTGCGCGCCCGGGGAACCAACCTGGTGATCAACTACGTCGATCAGCCCGGCGCGCTGGGCAAGATCGGCACGCTGCTGGGTTCGGCCGGGGTGAACATCGAAGCCGCGCAACTGTCCGAGGACGCCGAGGGCCCGGGTGCGACGATCCTGCTGCGCCTGGACCGCGACGTGCCGGGTGACGTGCGCGCCGAAATCGGCGCGGCCGTCGGCGCCAACAAGCTTGAGGTGGTTGATCTGTCGTGAAGTTGGCGGTGATCGAGGGCGATGGTATCGGGCCCGAAGTCGTTTCCGAGGCCATCAAAGTTCTGGACGCGGTGCTGCCCGGGGTGGACAAGACCAGCTACGACCTGGGTGCGCGGCGCTACCACGCCACCGGCGAGCTGCTGCCGGACTCGGTCGTCGACGAGCTGCGCGCGCATGACGCCATCCTGCTCGGGGCCATCGGTGACCCGTCGGTGCCCAGCGGCGTGCTGGAGCGAGGGTTGTTGCTGCGCCTGCGTTTTGAGCTGGACCACCACATCAACCTGCGGCCGGGCCGGCTGTATCCGGGAGTGAACAGCCCGCTGGCCGGCAACCCAGAGATCGACTTCGTGGTGGTGCGCGAGGGAACCGAAGGCCCCTACACCGGCACCGGCGGCGCCATCCGCGTCGGAACGCCCAACGAAGTCGCCACCGAGGTAAGCCAGAACACGGCTTTCGGTGTGCGCCGGGTGGTGGCCGACGCGTTCGAGCGTGCCCAGCGACGCAGAAAGCACTTGACACTGGTGCACAAAACCAACGTGCTGACCTTCGCCGGCAGGCTGTGGTCGCGCATCGTGGCCGAGGTCGGACGTGACTATCCCGACGTCGAGGTGGCGTATCAACACATCGACGCCGCGACGATCTTCATGGTCACCGACCCCGGCCGCTTCGACGTGATCGTCACCGACAACCTGTTCGGCGACATCATCACCGACCTGTCAGCGGCGGTGTGTGGCGGAATTGGCTTGGCGGCCAGTGGAAATATCGACGGCAGCGGGACCAATCCCTCGATGTTCGAGCCCGTCCACGGCAGCGCACCGGACATCGCCGGTCAAGGCATCGCCGACCCGACCGCAGCCATCATGTCGGTGGCGCTCCTGCTCGCCCATCTCGGCGAAGACGCTGCCGCCGCGCGAGTGGACCGGGCCGTGGCGTCCCATCTGGCCAGTCGCCCGAGCGGAAAGATATCCACCGCCGAAGTCGGCGAAAGGATTGCGTCCGGGCTCTAGTCTCCAGGCCGGGTGGAAGTAACCGCGTCGGCACCAGCGGCACCGCCGCCAGCGGGAACAACGCACACAACATCCATGCCGGCGGATACTTCGCGGCCGAAATCAGCGCACCGAATAGCGGTGGGCCGGCGGCCGCCATCATCCGCTGGGTGGTGTTCTGAATGCCCAGCGAGCGTCCGCTCCAGTACGGCCCGGCGAATTCGGTGATGGCGGTGGCCTCGAGCCCGTTGTCGAGTACCGCGATCACGGCGATGGTGACCATGAGCGGGGCCTGCAGCCACGTATTCATGTAATCGGCCCAGGCCAGCATCAGCAGGACCACCACGGCCGCGGCGGCGATGTAGCGCACGGGTCGCATGCGTGAGCCCAGTCGGTCGGACCAGCGGCCCACGGCGACGCGGCCGATCGCCCCGAGTAGCTGTGAGAGGGTGACCAATCCACCGGCGGCCGCAACCGACCAGTGCAGGTTCTTGATCAGCCACACCAGCATGAACGTCACGGTCACGGTCTGCGGCATCATCATCAGACCCGCCACGGCGTGAATTCGCCATAGCGTCAACGACCCTCGATACGGGCTGGCGAGTTCCTGCTCACTTGCGCTCGCGCGAGGTTTCCGAGGTGGGTCGACGATTCCGACCACGCTCAGTACCGCGCCGAGCACGCACGCCAGCGCGGTGAACCTGAGGCCCGCCTGCGGCCCGTGTTCGGCGAGTTCCGGAATTATCATCGCGCCCAAGGCGATTCCCAAGGGTTGAGCGGTCTGACGGATACCCATGGCCAGTCCGCGCTGGTGCGGCGGGAACCAGGCGGACACCAACCGCCCGCCTGCGGTGTTGCAACTGGCGGCGGCCATCCCGCCGAGAAACAGATACACGGCGATCAGCACCATCGAATGCGCCGACGCCGCAGCATAGGCCGCCGCCGCAGTAAGCGCCGAGCCGGTGGTCATCACCACTCGTTCGCCCACCCGGTCCAGCACATAACCCCAGAGCACCAGCGTGACCACCATGCCCCAGCTGGGCATCGAGGCGAGCAGACCGGCTTCGTCCAAACGGATTCCCCGGGCGCCTTGCAGCGACGGGATGAGGAACGCGACACCGTTGATGAAAAGGAACGAACTTGCCGTTGCCAGCAGCGAAACGATCATGATCGACCAGCGCGCGCCCGCGCCGACTTCGGGCGTAGCGGCAGGGTCGATCTGCATTCCCCATGCTTGCATACCGGTGGGAAATTTAGGGGCAGGACTTGTGCCGTCGCCCGTCATTGCCGCCTCCAATTTCGCCCGTTGGGTGCCGGGCCGCCACGCCCGGCTACGCCGCGCTCGCGACCGTCACTCGCCCGTTGGGTGCCGGCCCGCCACGCCCGGCTACGCCGCGCTCGCGACCGTCACTAGGCTCAACCAAATGCGCCTTGGTCGAATCGCCAGCCCGGACGGTGTCGCCTTCGTCAGTATCGAAGGTGACCTCAACGACCCAGCCGAGATGATCGCGCGCGAGATCGCCGAGCATCCATTCGGCACGCCGAACTTCACCGGCCGTTCATGGCCGCTGGCCGACGTCCGGCTGCTCGCCCCGATACTTGCCAGCAAGGTGGTATGTGTCGGGAAGAACTACGCCGATCACATCGCCGAGATGAAGGACACGACCGGTCCCGCCCCGGTGGATCCGGTCATCTTCCTCAAGCCCAACACTGCGATCATCGGGCCGAACGTGCCGATTCGGTTGCCCGCCAACGCATCACCGGTGCACTTCGAGGGCGAGCTGGGGGTGGTCATCGGCCGGCCCTGCAAGGAAGTCTCGGCGGCCCAGGCGGCGGAGAACATCCTCGGCTACACCATCGGCAACGACGTCTCGGCGCGCGATCAACAAAAATCCGACGGGCAGTGGACCAGGGCCAAGGGGCATGACACCTTCTGTCCGGTGGGCCCGTGGATCGTCACCGATCTCAAGCCGCTGGACCCCGGCGATCTGGACTTGCGCACCGAGGTCAACGGCGACGTCAAGCAGCACAGCCGCACCTCGCTGCTGATCCACGACATCGGATCGATCGTCGAGTGGATTTCGGCCGTGATGACCCTGCTACCCGGCGACATCATCCTCACCGGCACGCCGGCGGGCGTCGGCCCCATCGAGGACGGCGACACCGTCTCCATCACCATCGAGGGCATCGGCACCCTCACCAATCCCGTGGTCCGTAAAGGAAAATCGTGACTGCACCAGCACAAGCGCCCCTGGTCCGGGTCCGATTCTGTCCCTCGCCGACCGGAACCCCGCACGTCGGAATGGTCCGCACGGCGCTGTTCAATTGGGCGTACGCCCGACACACCGGAGGCACGTTCGTGTTTCGCATCGAGGACACCGATGCGCAGCGCGACAGCGAGGAAAGCTATCTGGCGCTGCTGGACGCGCTGCGCTGGCTCGGCCTGGATTGGGACGAGGGGCCCGAGGTGGGCGGACCCTACGGCCCGTACCGCCAGTCGCAGCGCAGTGAGATCTATCACGACGTGGTGGCCCGGCTGCTTGAAGCGGGCGAGGCGTACTACGCCTTCTCGACGCCGGAGGAGGTCGAGGCGCGCCATGTCGCCGCGGGCCGTAATCCCAAGCTGGGCTACGACAATTTCGACCGGCAGCTGACCGATTCCCAGCGCGCCGCATTCCTGGCCGAGGGCCGCAAACCCGTGGTGCGGCTGCGCATGCCCGACGAAGACCTCGCGTGGGACGACCTGGTTCGCGGCACCACCAGCTTCACGGCCGGGTCGGTGCCGGATTTCGCCTTGACCCGCGCCAACGGAGATCCGTTGTACACCTTGGTGAACCCGTGTGACGACGCGCTGATGAAGATCACCCACGTGCTGCGCGGCGAGGACCTGCTGCCGTCGACCCCGCGCCAGCTGGCGCTGTATCAGGCGCTGATCCGCATCGGCGTGGCCGAGCAGACCCCGCAGTTCGCGCACCTGCCAACGGTATTGGGGGAGGGAACCAAAAAACTCTCCAAGCGCGACCCGCAGTCCAACCTGTTCGTCCACCGCGACCGCGGCTTCATCCCTGAAGGTCTGCTCAACTATCTCGCGTTGCTCGGCTGGGCCATCGCCGACGACCACGACGTGTTCAGCCTCGACGAGATGGTGGCCGCGTTCGACGTGGTCAACGTCAACTCCAATCCGGCCCGCTTCGACCAGAAGAAGGCGGACGCGCTCAACGCCGAACACATTCGGCTGCTGGCGCCCGACGACTTCACCGCCAGGCTGCGCGACTATCTCAACGTCCACGGCCATCGCCTCGAACTGGACGACGCCGCCTTCGCCACCGCCGCCGACCTGGTGCAGACCCGGATCGTGGTGCTCGGTGACGCGTGGGACCTGCTGAAGTTCCTCAACGACGCCGAATACGCGCTCGACCCCAAGGCCGCCGCCAAGGAGTTGGGAGCCGACGGCGCCGCGGTGCTGGACGCGGCGCTGCCCGCGCTGGACGCCGTCACGGATTGGACGGCGCCGCAGATCGAAGCGGCGCTCAAGGCCGCGCTCATCGACAACCTGGGCCTCAAACCGCGCAAGGCGTTCGGCCCGATCCGGGTGGGGGCGACCGGGACGACGATCAGCCCTCCGTTGTTCGAGTCGCTGGAGCTGCTGGGCCGCGACCGCAGCATGGGGCGACTGCGCGCCGCGCGCGAGAGGGCCGGAAGGGACCCCGCCTGAGCGGGGAGGCACCAGGCGTGCGGAGTGCCCGCCGAGACTTTGGTAGTCTGCACTGCGGTTTACGAAAGGCCGACAACGGCTGGCGGCGGCGGACTCCAAAGAGCTTATGAAAGCCCGCAATCGACGCTGACCAGCGGTTTTAGGCAGCCAATGGGGTATGGTGTAATTGGCAACACAGCTGATTCTGGTTCAGCCATTCTAGGTTCGAGTCCTGGTACCCCAGCAAAACTCTCGCTAAAGCTCTCAGTCTCAAACGATTAGGTGGGCTTAGCGGGGTGAGCTATGCTGACTGCTCGGATCGTTTCTGGCCCCGTCGTCTAGCGGCCTAGGACGCCGCCCTCTCACGGCGGTAGCGTGGGTTCGAATCCCATCGGGGCTACAAATATCGCAGCTACTGGCCGGTCCCCAGGACCGCCGGTGCTGTCGATCCACCCACCGGCATGGCCGGCAAACCGAGTTTGCGGTGATCCCACGAGCGAGCCCGACGGGCCACGATGCGGACGCAGACCCGCTTGTTCATCATCTGCTCGACGAACGGTTTCATGTCGTCGCTGTAGGGACCGGTGTAGCGCTCCCAGACGCTGACGCCCACGCGGTGTGCGACATCGGGATCGTCGACGATCTCGGCCACGCCCTCGAAGGACACCCCGCGCAGTGTGTCGTACGTGTGGCCGTCCTCGATCAGGAAGCTCACCCGCGGGTCGCGCTTGAGGTTGATGGCCTTCTGCGACTTGGCCTTGGTCTCCAGCCAGATCTCGCCGTCGACGACGGCGTACCACATGGCGGTCAGGTGAGGCTGGCCGTCGGCGCCGATGGTGGCCAGCGTGCCGGTGCGGCTCTTCACGACGAAATCGGCGATCTCGTCTTCGGACATGACGATGCTCGCGCGCTGATTGGTTCCCATGCCGGTCAGTCTGTCAGGCGGGTTGCCATCCGGTGTGGGCTGGTGGCTCAGAGGCGGCGGGTGAGCGCCTCGGCGGCGGACAGCAGGTCGGCGGCCCAGCGCGCCCCGGGGCGCCGACCGATCCGGTCGATAGGACCCGACACCGAGATCGCCGCGACGACGGCACCGCGGCCGTCGCGCACCGGCGCCGACACACTCGCCACGCCCGGCTCGCGCTCGGCCACGCTCTGGGCCCAACCCCGCCGCCGGACTTCGGCCAGGGCCCGTTCGGTGAATTTCGCCGTCGCGAGCACCTTTTTCTGGGTGGCCGCGTCGCTATGAGCCAGTAGCACTTTGGCGCCGGACCCGGCCGTCATCGGCAATCGCGCCCCGATCGGAACCGTATCGCGAAGGCCCGCAGCGGGTTCCAGCGCGGCCACGCAGACGCGGTCGGTGCCCTCGCGGCGGTACAGCTGCACGCTCTCACCGGTGGTTTCGCGCAACAGCGGCAGCACCGCGCTGCTGGCGGCCAGCAGCGGATCGTTGACGTGGGCCGCGAGCTCGGTGACGGCCGGGCCGAGCAGCCAGCGTCCTTCGTCGTCGCGCGCCAGCAGGCGATGTACCTCGAGGGCGGCGGCCAGCCGGTAGGCCGTGGCGCGGGGCAGGGAGGTCCGCTCACACAGTTCGGCTAACCCACAGGGTGATTGGGAGATGGTGTGGAGGATAACCACGGCTTTGTCCAGGACGCCGATGCCGCTATGCTGTCTCACAAGAAGATACTAGCGTCTCGCATTCTGAGATCACAGCCCGGATGATCGGCGAGCCGCCAACGAGGCGAATTGAGGCGAGTTCGATATGGGAATCGACCAAGGGGCGGCGGGGGCTGCCCCCAAACCGCGCACTCTGGCCGAAAAAGTTTGGGATGACCACGTTGTGGTATCCGGTGGGGCCAGCGAGCCGGACCTGATCTACATCGATTTGCATCTGGTGCACGAGGTCACCAGCCCACAGGCTTTCGACGGCCTGCGCCTGGCCGGCCGGCCGGTCCGCCGCCCCGATCTGACGCTGGCCACTGAGGATCACAACGTGCCGACCACCGATATCGACAAGCCGATTGCCGACCCGGTGTCGCGAACCCAGGTCGAGACACTGCGGCGAAATTGTGCCGAATTCGGTGTGCGGCTATACCCGATGGGCGACGTCGAGCAGGGCATCGTGCACGTGGTCGGGCCGCAGCTGGGCCTCACCCAGCCCGGAATGACGGTCGTCTGTGGGGATAGTCACACCTCGACGCACGGCGCATTCGGCGCTCTGGCCATGGGAATTGGCACATCGGAGGTCGAGCACGTACTGGCCACCCAGACGTTGCCGCTGCGGCCGTTCAAGACGATGGCGGTCAATGTCGACGGGCGGTTGCCCGCCGGCGTGACGGCCAAGGACATCATTCTCGCGCTGATCGCCAAGATCGGCACCGGCGGCGGGCAGGGCCACGTCATCGAATACCGCGGCAGCACCATCGAATCGCTGTCGATGGAAGGCCGGATGACGGTCTGCAATATGAGCATCGAAGCCGGCGCCCGGGCGGGAATGGTGGCTCCGGACGAAACCACGTTCGAGTTCCTGCGCGGCCGCCCGCACGCCCCACAGGGGGCGCAATGGGATGCGGCGATGAGTTATTGGCAGCAGCTGCACACCGACCCCGGAGCCGAATTCGACACCGAGGTCTACCTCGACGCCGCGTCGCTGAGCCCGTTCGTGACGTGGGGCACCAACCCGGGCCAGGGCGTTCCGCTGGCCGATGCGGTGCCGGATCCCGAGCTGATGACCGACGACGCGCAGCGCCAGGCGGCGGAGAAAGCGTTGGCGTATATGGACCTTCGGCCGGGCACGCCGATGCGCGACATCGCCGTGGACACGGTGTTCGTCGGCTCTTGTACCAACGGTCGTATCGAAGATCTGCGCGTGGTCGCCGACGTGCTGCGCGGCCGCAAGGTCGCCCCCGGGGTGCGAATGCTCGTGGTGCCGGGCTCGATGCGGGTGCGCGCGCAGGCCGAAGCCGAAGGGCTGGGTGAGGTTTTCACGTCCGCGGGCGCCGAATGGCGCCAAGCGGGCTGCTCAATGTGCCTGGGGATGAATCCCGACCAGCTTGCGCCGGGGGAGCGCTGCGCCGCGACGTCCAACCGCAACTTTGAAGGGCGCCAGGGTAAAGGCGGCCGCACGCATTTGGTGTCCCCGGCCGTTGCCGCGGCGACGGCCGTGCGCGGCACATTGTCTGCTCCAGCCGATTTGAGCTGACGAAATTCGACTGTTGAAGGGATGAGCATGGAAGCATTTCACACCCACACCGGTATCGGTGTGCCGCTGCGGCGCTCCAATGTCGACACCGATCAGATCATTCCGGCGGTGTATTTGAAGCGTGTCACCCGAACCGGTTTCGAGGACGGCTTGTTCGCCAGCTGGCGGTCGGATCCGTCATTCGTGCTCAACCTCAGCCCCTTTGATCGGGGGTCAGTGCTAGTCGCCGGGCCCGATTTCGGGACGGGGTCCTCGCGTGAGCATGCGGTGTGGGCACTGATGGACTACGGGTTCCGGGTGGTCATCTCGTCTCGATTCGGTGACATTTTCCGGGGCAACGCCGGCAAGGCGGGACTGCTGGCGGCCGAAGTTTCTCAGGACGGTGTGGAGCTGCTCTGGAAGCTGATCGAGCAGAGCCCGGGCTTGGAAATCACTGTCAATCTTCAAGATCGAAATATCACCGCGGGAACGACGGTGCTGCCGTTCAAGATTGACGACCACACCGCATGGCGACTACTCGAAGGCCTTGACGATATAGCCCTTACGCTGCGGAAACTCGATAAAATCGAGTCATTCGAAGCGGGGTATCCAGAGTGGAAACCGCGTACTCTGCCCACCTCTTGAGTAGTCGGCCGAGGCCGATTTTCTGCTTGATCGGCTAACTAAACCGAGCCGATTTTTAACACCACCCACCGGTCAAGGGCGGCAACCGGATTGCGAAATCGGCGGGCGCCTTGCCCTGAAATTGCGCGTGGCTCTTGGAAATTTGCTGGGTGAGGGTTTACCGTGTCCACTAGTCGGTTCAAATCGAGGACCACTAGTGTCGGAGGGATTGATGAACAAGGCAGAGCTCATTGATGTGCTCACAACTAAATTGAACACGGACCGTCGACAGGCGACCGCTGCGGTCGAGAACGTTGTCGACACCATTGTGCGTGCGGTACACAAGGGCGACAGCGTCACTATCACCGGGTTCGGTGTGTTCGAACAGCGCCGCCGCGCAGCGCGGGTGGCCCGCAACCCGCGGACCGGTGAGACGGTGAAGGTGAAGCCGACGTCCGTCCCGGCGTTCCGCCCCGGTGCTCAGTTCAAAGCGGTTGTGTCTGGCGCACAGCGCCTCCCGTCGGACGGCCCGGCCGTCAAGCGCGGTGTGGTAGCGGGTGGTGCGGCCAAGAAGACCGCCGCGAAGAAGGCTCCCGCCAAGAAGGCGGCGGCCAAGAAGGCTCCCGCCAAGAAGGCGGCGGCCAAGAAGGCTCCGGCTCGCAAGGCCGCGACCAAGGCCCCGGCCAAGAAGACCGCGACCAAGGCTCCGGTCCGCAAGGCCGCGACCAAGGCTCCGGCCAAGAAGGCTGCGGTCAAGAAGGCTCCGGCCAAGAAGGCCGTGACCAAGGCTCCGGCCAAGAAGGCCGCGAGCAAGGCTCCGGCCCGCAAGGCTGCCGCCAAGAAGACGACCGCGCGCCGCGGTCGCAAGTAAGCGGAGTCAAGTTCTAGACACGAATACCCTTCGGGCGGCAGCGGTGCCCCCGAAGGGTATTCGTGCGCTTAGCCGCGGTCGCCGGGCGCGGCGGGCCGCCTAGGCGCGGACGTTGGCGGCCAGCGCGCCGCCGATGTGGTCGGCGGCCACCAATCGCCCGTCTAACAGCGACAGCACCCAGGCGCTGCCCTTGTGGTTGCGCGACTTGTCGGGCCGCACGCCATCGCGCTCACACCACCACGCGATCAAGTCCGGAATCACCTTGCCCTGCGTGCAGACAACCGGTGTGCCCTTCTGGTCGGCGATGTCCAGCATTCGGTGGCGTGCGCGTTTCGCGTTCTTCGCATAGGCCTCTTCGGTGAGGGTGGGCTCGTTCTGCACGGGCACGCCCAAGTCCTCGGCGAGCGGTTCCACGGTCTGGTGGCAGCGGACCCGGTCGGCCGCATACACCTCCGAGGCACCGAAGGCGAGCAGCTGTGGGACCAGCGCCTCAGCCTGCGCACGGCCCCGTTTGTCCAGGGGTCGCTTGGCGTCATCGCCGGAGAAACGCGATTTGCGGCCGGCCGTGCCGTGCCGGACCACCAACACGGTTTGCGTGTCGGCTGGCTTTTTGTTGAAGTGGCGCAACACTTTTCGGTCTTGCGCGTAGTCGAGCCTCTGCATCGCCTCGGCGAGCGGGAGCCAGAGCAACCGGTCCACCTCGTGGCCCGGCACGAATTCGCCGCCGGTGGCGCGCGCCGCCCAGTAGTAGACCTTTTTGACGCCCTGGTCGATTGGATAGCTCACCAAGTCGAGCCGCCTGCCGAGGATGGCATGCTGGCCCGTCTCCTCGTGCACCTCGCGCACGGCGGCCACCGGGGCCGTCTCGCCCGGGTCCACCTTGCCTTTGGGCAGGGACCAGTCGTCATACCGGGGACGGTGTATGACGGCGATCTCCACGTCGTGGTCGTCCGCGTCACCGTTGCCGGGTCGCCATAGCACCGCGCCGGCGGCATAGACGACTCGGCTTCCGGAGCGCCGAGCGGTGGACGAATTCTGGGTCGGCACCTCAACTCCTGCAGATCAATTCACCTCAGGCCGCACGCTTGATCAAGGTGCGGGCCGGAGAAACAACTCCGAAGTCACCGCACAGAGCTAAGGACTGCGATGGCGCTCCATCAAGGATACTTGGTGGTCGCGCACGGTATGGCCTTCCTGGGGCGACGGGGTCCACTGCCCGTCGGGCCCCAATTCCCAGCACCGGGTCGACGGGTCCAGTGCGGATTCGAACAATTCGTCGAGCTGCGCGGTGAGCTTGGGGTCCTTGACCTGAGCCAGCACCTCCACCCGCCGATCGAGATTGCGGTGCATCATGTCCGCGCTGCCGATCCAGAACTCGTTGATGTTGCGGAAATGGATGATTCGCGAGTGCTCCAGGAAGCGGCCGAGAATCGAGCGGACGAAGATGTTTTCGGAGAAACCCTCGGCGCCCGGGCGCAGCGCGCAGATGCCGCGCACCACGACCTCGACCCGCACTCCCGCCTGCGACGCCCGATACAGCGCGTCGATCACCTGCTCGTCGACGAGCGCATTCATCTTCAGGCGGATGCGCCCGTTGCCGCGTTCGCGGTGCGCTTCGATCTCGCGTTCGACGCGTTCGATGATGCCGGCGCGAATTCCGTGCGGTGCCACCAGCAGATTGCGGTAGGAGACCTTACGGGAATATCCAGTAAGCGAATTGAACAAATCGGTGAGGTCCGCGCCGATGTCGGGGTTCGCCGTCAGCAGGCCGACATCCTCATACAGGCGGGCGGTCTTGCTGTTGTAGTTACCGGTCCCGATGTGGCAGTACCGCCGGATCGCCGAACCCTCGCGACGCACCACCAGGCACGTCTTGCAGTGCGTCTTGAGGCCGACGAGCCCGTACACCACGTGCACGCCCGCCTGCTCGAGTGCACGCGCCCAACGGATGTTGGCCTGTTCATCGAAGCGCGCCTTGATCTCGACGAGCGCCACGGCCTGCTTTCCGGCCTCGGCCGCTTCGATCAGCGCCCGCACGATCGGCGAATCGCCGGAGGTGCGGTACAGCGTCTGTTTGATCGCCAGCACGTTGGGGTCCGCGGCGGCCTGCTGGATGAAGCGCTGCACGCTGGTGGAGAAGGAGTCATACGGGTGGTGCACCAGGACGTCGCCCTCGCGCAGTGTCGCGAAGATGCTCTTGGGAGATTCGCGGTCGGCGAAGGCGGGGTGGGTGTCCGGCACGAACGCCGGGTCCTTGAGCGCCGGCCGGTCCAGGCCGTAGATCTGCCACAGCGACGAAAGGTCGAGCAGGCCCGGCACTTCGATGACGTCACCGGGATGCACGTCGAGTTCGCGCAGTAGCAATTCGAGCATGCCCTCGGTCATGTCGTCGGCGATCTCGAGTCGCACCGGCGGGCCGAACCGCCGGCGCGCCAATTCCCGTTCCAGCGCCTGCAACAGATCCTCGTCGCGGTCTTCTTCGACCTCCATGTCGGCGTTGCGGGTGATGCGAAATGCGTGGTGCTCCACGATTTCCATGCCCGGGAACAGAAGAGGAAGGAAGGCCGCGATCAACTCTTCCATCGGCAGGTAGCGGACGATGGTCCGCCCCGAGCCGTCGGCGCTGTCGATGGCGGGGAGTTCGACGAAGCGATCGACGTTGTTGGGCACCTTGACTCGCGCGAAGTGCTGACCGCCGTCCTCGGGTTGGCGCACCATCACCGCGAGGTTCAGGCTCAGCCCGCTCACGAACGGGAACGGGTGCGCGGGATCGACGGCCAGCGGTGTCAGGACGGGGAAGACCTGTTCGGTGAAATAGGTCGACAATTCGTCGCGCTCGGCCTGATCGAGGTCGGCCCACGTGACGATGTGGATGCCTTCCTCGGCGAGCGACGGACGCACCGAATCGAGGAACACGCGCGCGTGCCGGGTCGCGATCCGCTGAGTCTGTTCCCCGATCAGGGCGAGTTGCTTGCGCGGCGTCAACCCGTCGGCGGAGCGAACCGACAGACCCATCTCGTCCCGGCGTTTGAGGCCGGCGACGCGCACCATGTAGAACTCGTCGAGGTTGGAGGCGAAGATCGCCAGGAACTTGGCGCGTTCCAGCAGCGGCAACGAGTTGTCGTCGGCCAGAGCGAGCACCCGGGCGTTGAAGTCCAGCCAGCTCAGTTCGCGGTTGAGGTAACGATCGTCCGGCAGATCGGTCAGCGCGGCCTGGGTCGCAGCCGGTGGTGCCGCCACGGCCGAGTCGCCTGAATGCCACAAATTCTCGTCGGGTCGCGCCTCAGCTTCGATTTCAGTCACCCTGCGATCATCGCGCATCACGCGCGGGTGCTGCTAGCGCTCGAGGGACATCCATTCGCCGTTGGGGCGACGTTCACCCGTCGGACAGATTTGCCCAGGGTGATCGAAATCAGTGCGGCGCGATGGCCCGGGCGGTCGCCGCCCCCACCCCGAGGCGGCGGGCGGCGGCGAGGTCGCTGGGAGTGTCGACGTCGCACCGCAGGCCGGGCCACGCGCCGGTCAGCTCGATCGCGCCCGAACTGCGGTGCCGCGCCGAGGAATCGGACCCGAACCGGGGGTCGAGCGGGCCACCGAACGCAAACAGCGCCGCGGTGCCCGTCGCCAGCCGGTCGGCAACGAAGCTGCGCCGGTGCTGGCGTGCGGCGGCGATCGCCTCGTTCAGCTCCTGAGTCTGCAGCGCCGGTAAATCTCCTTGCAGCGCAACGACATTGGCGAAGGAATTGCCCACCGCGCGCTCCGCGGTGGCGATCGCGTTGTTCAGCGGATCGGGGTGGCCCTCGGGCGTCGGATCGGCGAGCACATCGGCGCCCAGGTCGGTGGCCGCGGCCGCCGCGGCGTCGTCGGGCGTGATCACGGTGATCGAGCCCAGCGATCGGACACGTCCGGCGGCGGTCAGCGTGTCCATCAACATGGCGAGCACCACGCTTTCCCGGGTGCGCGCCGAGAAGACCGGGGCCAGCCTGGTCTTGGCCGCGGCCAACCTCTTGACGGCGATGATCAACGCCACGTCGCCTGCGCCGTCGGCTCGTGTGCCGCTCATGAGATGTCATCCTGCCAGCGCCGCGCCGCGGATCGCTCGCGAGCCAGGCGATCGTGGGACCGGCTGGCTCGCGTGACGCCCTCTCCGTCGCTGATCTAGGGTGTAGCGGCCGCGCGTGCCGCGTGAGCAACACCGACCACGGACAAGGGGGTGGTAGATGACCAGCGCATCATCAGGTGCCGTCGCGGTCATGGGTGCCGGGGCGTGGGGAACGGCGCTGGCCAAGGTGCTGGTCGACGCCGGGGGGCCGGACGCCGGGGTCACGCTCTGGACCCGCAGGCCCGAGCTCGCCGAGCGGATCAACTCCACCCGGCACAACCCCGACTACCTACCCGGCACGGAACTGCCCGCGGGCATCCGCGCCACCGCCGACGCGGCCGAGGCGCTGCGCGACGCCTCGACGGTGTTGCTGGGCGTGCCGGCGCAGACGATGCGCGGCAACCTGGAGCGCTGGGCGCCGCTGATTCGCGAGGGCGCGACCCTGGTCAGCCTGGCCAAGGGCATCGAGCTGGGCACGCTGATGCGGATGAGCCAGGTCATCGTGGCGGTCACCGGCGTCGACCAGTCGCAGGTGGCGGTGATCTCCGGGCCGAACCTGGCCAGCGAGATCGCCGCGTCCCAGCCCGCGGCCACCGTCATCGCGTGTAGCGACTCGGGCCGGGCCGTCGCCCTGCAGCGCATGCTGAACAGCGGATACTTCCGCCCGTACACCAACAGCGACGTGGTCGGCACCGAGGTCGGCGGGGCCTGCAAGAACGTCATCGCTCTCGCGTGCGGGATGGCCGTCGGGGTTGGGCTCGGCGAGAACACCGTGGCGGCGATCATCACCCGCGGCCTGGCCGAGATCATGCGGCTGGGCATTGCGCTCGGCGCCAAGGGCGCGACGCTGGCCGGGCTGGCCGGAGTGGGCGACCTGGTGGCCACCTGCAGCTCACCGCGCTCGCGCAACCGCTCCCTGGGCGAACGGCTCGGCCGGGGAGCGACCATCCAGACGCTGCTGGCGGGCACTCCCGACGGCGGTGACGGGCACGTCGTCGAGGGTGTGACGTCCTGCGAGTCGGTGCTGGCGCTGGCCGCCAGTTACGACGTCGAGATGCCCCTCACCGACGCCGTGCACCGCGTGTGCCACAAGGGGCTGTCGGTCGACGAGGCGATGGCCCTGCTCCTGGGCCGCAGCACCAAGCCCGAATAAGCGACGCCGAACATATGAAAAGGCCAGGCAAAGGCCCGCTACCCGACCGGTTCGGGTGCCACCCGGTAGCCTCTTGAGATTGTGAATGCCAGCGAGCGGTCGACGCCGCACCCCAGCGCACGGGGCGGCGATCGGGTGCGCGTCGCCGTCGTTTTCGGCGGGCGCAGCAACGAACACGCCATCTCGTGCGTCTCCGCGGGTAGCATTCTGCGCAACCTGGACCCGGAGCGGTTCGACGTGGTCGCAATCGGCATCACCCCGCAAGGATCGTGGGTGCTCACCGACGGCGATCCCGCCGCGCTGGCGATCACCAACCGTCGATTGCCCGAGGTGACCGCCGAATCCGGCACCGAATTGGCGCTGCCGGCCGACCCCGGTCGCAGCGGCCAGCTGGTGTCGCTGGCGCCGGGCGCCAGTGAGGTGCTGGCGTCGGTCGATGTCGTCTTTCCGGTGCTGCACGGACCCTACGGCGAGGACGGCACCGTGCAGGGTCTGCTGGAACTCGCCGGTGTGCCCTACGTCGGGGCCGGCGTGCTGGCCAGCGCCGCCGGCATGGACAAAGAGTTCACCAAGAAGCTGTTCACCGCCGAAGGGTTGCCGGTCGGCGACTACGCGGTGCTGCGCCCGTCGCGTTCGAGGCTGCGCCCCGAGGAGCGCGAGCGGCTGGGCCTGCCGGTGTTCGTCAAACCCGCGCGTGGCGGCTCCTCGATCGGCGTGAGCCGGGTATCGAGCTGGGATCAGCTGGAGGGCGCGATCGCCGTCGCACGCCGCCACGACCCCAAGGTCATTGTCGAGGCGGCGATCGTCGGCCGCGAGCTGGAATGCGGTGTGCTCGAAATGCCGGACGGCACAGTGGAAGCCAGCACGCTGGGCGAGATCCGGGTGGCCGGGGTGCGCGGTCGCGAGGATTCGTTCTACGACTTCTCCACCAAATACCTGGACGACGCCGCCGAATTGGATGTGCCCGCCAAAGTGGACGACGAAATCGCCGACACGGTACGCCAATTCGCGGTCCGGGCGTTCCGGGCCATCGACTGCCAGGGGCTGGCCCGGGTGGACTTCTTCCTCACCGAGGACGGGCCGGTCCTCAACGAGATCAACACCATGCCGGGGTTCACCACGATCTCGATGTACCCGAGGATGTGGGCGGCCAGCGGCGTGGATTATGCGACCCTGCTGGCGACGATGGTCGAGACCGCGCTGGCCCGCGGCGTCGGCCTGCGCTGACCCGAGCTATCGGGGCTGGCCCGGGTCGATGGGCGCCGCCGGGATGGTGTGGTCGATCACCTCGGACAGCCGCTGGATCGGCGTCGGGCCCGACCCGGTCGGCAGCGTGAGCGCCACATAGGTTCCGCGGTCTACCGCGTACCAGGTGGATCTGCCCGCGTCACCGGCGGATTGCTGTTCGGCACGCACCTGGAACCACTGCACCCGATCGACAACCTGAATCGGGGATCCGAGGACGAACTCGCCCGGGCGGTCCAGCCCGCAGCGCAGCACCACCGGGTCACTGTCCGGTCCGCTGCGCCAGGCGGCGGCGCCGTGCGGCGCCGGCTGCTCGAGGGGCGCACGCTGGTAGTCGCCGAGCCGCTGCGGCAGCGCGCCCATCAGCGCCCGGCACGCGGAGCCGTCGGCCTGCGGCGCCGGGACCGCGGGAACGGCCACCGAACGCGGGGGAGCCTCGCGGGTGGCCGCGATGGCCAGGATCACGCCGATGGTCACGACGGCCAGGGCGATGGCGGCGATGATCAGCGCGCGCGGCGGCCCGGCATCGGCGTCCGATTCGGCTGCCACCGCCCGTACCTCCTTGTCCCGCTAATTACTATCGCCTTCGTTTACCCGGGTGCCAATTTATTCTCGGGCCGAAACCGGCCCGCGTAGCCCCAGGGCTCGAGCCCTATCGTGGGTGGCGTGCGAGACGAATCGGGCGAGTCGCTGCGGCAAGTCGGTGAGTTCGCCGTGATCGATCGCCTGGTGCGGGGTCGCGAGCAGCCCGCCGCGGTCGAGCTCGGGCCGGGCGACGATGCGGCGCTGGTGTTGTCGGGTGACGGCCGCGTCCTGGTGTCGACCGACATGCTGGTGCAGGATCGGCACTTCCGGCTGGACTGGTCCACGCCGCACGACATCGGCCGCAAGGCGATCGCCCAGAACGCGGCGGACATCGAGGCGATGGGCGGTCGGCCGACGGCGTTCGTGGTCGCCTTCGGCGCGCCCGGGGACACGCCGGCGGCGATGGTGGATGCCCTGGTCGACGGGATGTGGGACGAGGCGCGGCGGATCGGTGCCGGCATCGCCGGCGGTGACCTGGTCCACTGCCCGCAGTGGGTCATCTCGGTGACGGTGCTGGGCGACTCGGAGGGACGCGCACCGGTGCGGCGCTCGGGCGCGAAGCCGGGCGCGCTGATCGCCGTCGCCGGGGAGCTGGGCCGCTCGGCCGCCGGATTCGACCTGTGGGGCAACGGCATTGACGGCTTCGATGAGCTGCGGCGCCGGCATGCGGTGCCGCGGCCGCCCTACGGTCAGGGCGCGGTCGCCGCGGCCGGGGGTGCGCAGGCGATGATCGACATCTCCGACGGCCTGATCGCCGACCTGCGTCATGTCGCCGAGGCGTCGGGGGTGGGCATGGATCTGTCCACGGCGGCGCTGTGCGCGGACCGCGACGCGCTTGCCGCCGCCGCGGCCGCCGTCGGCGCCGACCCCTGGCATTGGGTGCTGGGCGGTGGGGAGGACCACGCGCTGGTGGCGTGTTACGCCGGTCCGGCGCCGGCCGGATGGCGCATCATCGGGCGGGTTCTCGACGGGCCGGCGCGGGTGCTGGTCGACGATCAGGAGTGGAGCGGCTACGCCGGCTGGCAGTCGTATTAGGGTGACGCGGTGACCGTTTACGCGATCGCGAAGAGCCGATGATGACCGCGCGTCCGTTGGGTGAACTGGTCGAGCCGGGCTGGGCGAGTGCGCTGCAGCCGGTGACCGGCCAGGTGGCGGAGATGGGGCAGTTCCTGCGGGCCGAGATCGCGGCCGGGCGCAGGTATCTGCCGGCGGGCCCAAATGTGTTGCGCGCCTTCACCTATCCCTTCGACGACGTCAGGGTGCTGATCGTCGGGCAGGACCCGTATCCGACGCCCGGACACGCTGTGGGGCTGAGCTTTTCGGTGGCGCCCGAGGTGCGGCCGCTGCCGCGCAGTCTGGCCAACATCTTTCAGGAGTACACCGCCGATCTGGGCCATCCGCCGCCCTCGTCCGGTGACCTGACGCCGTGGGCGCAGCGCGGCGTGCTGCTGCTGAACAGGGTGCTCACGGTGCGCCCCAGTAATCCCGCCTCGCACCGCGGCAAGGGCTGGGAGGCGGTGACCGAATGCGCCATCCGGGCGCTGACGGAGCGGTCGCGCCCACTGGTGGCGATCCTGTGGGGTCGCGACGCATCGACACTCAAACCGATTCTCGCCCAAGGAAATTGCGTCGCCATTGAGTCGCCGCATCCGTCGCCGCTGTCGGCGTCGCGCGGGTTCTTCGGTTCGCGCCCGTTCAGCCGCGCCAACGACCTGCTGGCCGGGATGGGCGCCGACGCGATCGATTGGCGCCTGCCGTGAGCGAGATGACCGCGCTGCGCGCGCACCGGCGGGGCGGCCCGGAGCAGCTGGTGCTGGAACGGGCGCCGATCCCGGTGCCCGCCGCGGGCGAGGTCTTGGTGGCCGTGCACGCGGCCGGGATCACGTTCGATGAGCTGACGTGGGACGAGACCTGGATCCGCGACGGGGCCAGCCGCGTCCCGGTGATCCCGTCCCACGAGGTGTCGGGCGTCGTCAAGGCGGTCGCCGCCGACGTCACGGATTTTGCGCCCGGCGCCGAGGTGTACGGGTTGATCGGGTTCGACCGCGACGGAGCCGCGGCCGATTTCGTCGCGGTGCCCGCGGCCGACCTGGCCACCAAGCCGTCGACGGTGTCGCACGCCGTCGCCGCCGCGCTGCCGCTGGCCGGCCTGACCGCCGTGCAGGCGTTGGTCGACCACGCCGCGGTGCAACCGGGAGAGGCCGTCCTGGTGACCGGAGGCGCGGGGGGAGTGGGCCTGTTGACGGTCCAGCTGGCCGCGATGCTGGGCGCCCGGGTCACCGCGACGGTGCGCAGCGACACCGCCAATCTCTTGCGCGGGTGCGGCGCGCAGCGCGTGATCGACGTGCGCACCGAGGCGTTCGACGACACCGGCGCCGGTTACGACGTCGTCATCGACACGGTGGGCGGCCAGACGTTGGAGCGGTCGTTCGGCGTGCTGCGCCGCGGCGGCCGGCTGGTCACCTTGTCGGCACCGCCTCCGGCCGGCAGGGCCGACGAGTTCGGGGTCACCGCAACCTCTTTCATCGTCACGCCGAATCGCGATCAGCTCGACGAACTCGCAGCGCTGGTGGACGGCGACCGGTTGCACGTCGCGATCGCCCAGACGTTCGGCCTCGACGACGGCCGGGAAGCGTACGAAAGCCGCGACAGCGGCAGGCGCGCCGGCAAGACGGTCCTCATCGTGCGGGACTGAGTACCGTCACGAGTCCGCGAAATTGACGTCCTTCGTCACGGCCTTCCACTCCTCGATGGACGCCGACATCGCAGTGATCTTGTCGCGCATGGCCTTCAGCACGTCGCGGCCCAGCAGCAGCCGCAGGGGCGGTTCGTCGAGCGTGGTCACCATCAGCACCGCGTCGGCCACCTTTTTCGGGTCGCCGGGCAGGTGATCGGCGAACTGCTTGATCAGGTCCTTGCGCGCGGCGACGTCGGCGTAGTCGGAGATCGGGCTGCCGGATTCCTTCATCGATCGCGTCGCCCAGTCGGTGCGGAACGCGCCCGGTTCGATCGCGGTCACCTTGATGCCCAGTGGGCGCACCTCGGCGGCCAGCGCCTCGGTCACCGCCTCCAGCGCGAATTTGGTCGACGAGTAGTAGGCGTTGGGCGGGTTGGCCACCAGACCGGTCATCGAGGAGATGTTGATGATGTGGCCCGATCCGCGGGCGCGCATGGCGGGCAGCACCGACTTGATCATGTCGACGGCACCGAAGTAGTTGACGTCGAACAACTTTCGAACCTCGGCGTCCTCGCCCTCTTCGACCGAGGACAGGTAGCCGTGGCCGGCGTTGTTGACCAGGACGTCGATTCCGCCGAACGCCTCGTCGGCCGCCGCCACCGCCGCCGCGATCTGGGCGGCGTCGGTCACGTCGAGGGCCACCGCGACGGCCCGATCCCCGAACTCGTCGGCGATGTCAGCTACCGCCTCGGGCCGCCGCGCGGTCACCACCACGCTGTGGCCGGCTTGCAGCGCGGCGCGCGCGATCTCGCGACCGAAGCCGGTGGAGCATCCCGTGATCAGCCAGCGCGCCATCGTCAGATCGTCCCTTCCGGCAGGCGGCGCAGGTATGCCTTGCGCCGCTCGGCCAGTTCCGTTGCCCGCTGTTGCCGGTCGACCCGAGGCAGGTGTGGCACCTCGGTGTCGAGCCGGTCCAGCTTGATCACCCGTCCACGCGCGCCGAGGTTTTCGCTGGGACCGCCCTCGCCGAACTCCGCCATGCGCAGAGTCAAGATGGCCTCCCGCAGACCGTCGGAGTCGATCCAGTTCGCCACGCCGGGATCTTCGGGTGAGATCACGTAGGTGTACGAGCCGTCCTCGCCTGCCACCGACTGCGCCTTGTTGAGGCTTCCGGTGCGGTCGACGAGATCGAGCGTGGTGCCCCAGATGTTGCTCAGCGGCACCGTGAAGTACTCGGCGCCACCGTCATTGAGGTCGACGACGAACGCCTCGTCGGGGGCGAGGTCGAACCGGCCCATGACGTAGACCTGGTTGCGCATCGCGCCGACCTTGTCGGCCGACCAGGCCAGGTTGAAGTGGTTGGGCGGCATCTTGTAGATGCCGTGGCTGAGCTTGCCGGTGAAGTTCGCAAAGTAGTCCATCATCGCCGCGGTGGCCTCGGCCTGCTCGTCGAGGGTGCGCGCCGGGGCGGCCGGCGGACCACCAAGCCGTTGCACGTCAATGTGATTGGGGTCATCGCGGCCCCAGTCCAGCAGCACGTCGCGGATGTAGAACTCGTGGGCTTCCGCCGTGGTCTGCACGTGGTTGGGCCGGCCGTTGGCGGGGTCGGCGTCGACGGTGATGGTGTAGCCGCCGTCGGAGTCGACCTGCATGGTGCGGCCGTTGAGCACGGCGACGGTGCCCATGTGCGCGTCCCACAGCGTGAAGTAGTTCTCGGTCATGCGGTGCTCGCCCACCCGGCCGCGGATCTCATAGCGCTCGTCCCCGGAGATGGGGATCACCCGATACACGCTGTCGGGATTGTCGATGCCCCAACGTGATCCGGGGACGCGGCGGCCGTCCACCGGGTGTGCGAGCCGGGTGATGCAGGTGACCTTGGGCCGCAGCTTGTCCTGATTGGACGACCACACCGCCGCGGAGAACATCACCTCGGCGAACGCGTCGTCGAACCGTTCGCGCATCGCGTCCGACGCCTTGGCCCGGCCCAGCCACGTCTCGGCGACCGTGCGGTAAGCGGCCTTGACGGTGGGGTGCTCGATCAGGTCGAGGGCCGCCAGCTCCTGTTCGTGCTGGGACGCCGTCGCGACCGGGTGCTCAGGCATGTGCTGTTCCTCCGATGTGCTGTCCAAAACGCCTGTTGTACAAAGTGAATCGCTCGTCGACCTGCTCGGGACGCAGTCCGAAGCTCTCCAGCCCGTAGGGCGGGCGCGGCAGCTCCCGGGGGCGCTGCGCCAGCCAGCGCCGCATCGCCTCCTCGGCGTCTGCCGTCAGCGCCAGGCCGATGGCGTCGTAGACACGGGCCACCTGGCCGATGGGGTCGGCCACCGCCTCGCCGAATCCGATGTCGGTGACCACGGCGCCCTCGTCGGCCCAGCCGTCGCGGGCGGTCATCGCCCTGTCATTGGTCCAGCCCATCCGCTGCAGCCATTGCTTGCCGACCCGATCCGTGTCGACGGTGTCGGCGTGCATCGCATGCAGGGTCGCGTTGAGGCTGGCCCCCGACGCGATCGTGGTGCGCGGGTCGCGATGCATGTGCACGATGTGCAGGTCGGGAAACCTCGCCCGCAGTAGATTCAGATACCCAAGGTGCGCAGGCGATTTGAGCACCCAGCGCCGGACCCGCTCGCCACGCTGCCGCTTCTGCCACTGCAGGAATTGCAGCATGCGGTGCAGGTGGTCGTAGGCGGGGGAGAAGTCCTGCCCGTCGAGCCAGGACCGGTAGTGCGGCAAATGCGCGCCCGACTCAGGGACGTGCGACAGGAAGGCGTCGGCCAGAAAGACGATCTCCTCCTCGGCCTCCCGCGCGTACATCGGGTGAATGGAGAACAATTCGGGCGCCAGCTCACGGGATTTCGCCTCGCGCGCTTCGCTGATGGCGATGCGAGGATCGACGCCGCCGAACCGATAGTCGAGCTTGGGTGCGGCCTCGACCACTTCCCAGCCGTAGGCACAGACGAAGCGCGGGTCGGCGGCCAGCAGCCGCTGCAACAGCGTGGTGCCGCTGCGCATCATCCCGACGACGACGATCGGCGCGGCCACCCGCTCGTCGAGGATCTCCGGGTGCCGGCGGATCCACTCCTGGGCGCGCAGCCGCATCCGCAGGCTGTGCACGAGGCCCGACCGCAGGATGTGCACGCCGATGGCGTTGAGGTCGGCCCGGGCGTAGTCGGCCAGCAACACGGCCAGCGGGCCCTCGAATTCGCCGGGGCCCCAATCGGTGAGGCCTTCCTTGCGTTGCGCATCGGCCAGCACGGCGGCCGGGTGGAACGGGCCGTCGGACGCGCTCGCGGATGCCACGGGTCAGAACTTCAGATGCCGGCTGACGTCGCCGACCTGGTCGACGAACATGGTGCGGCTGTCGAAGCGCCACGCCCCGTCCACGCGGTGGAACGTGTCCTTGTAGTGCCCCGTCACGATGACCTGCAGCGGCAGCTCCGGGGTGGCCTGCGTGACGCAGTAATACGAGGTGCTCCGCGCGGTCCCGGCCGCCTCGTCGATGTCGAGCTGCACGTTGGTGGTGTTGTGTTTGGTCTTCGGGGTGCCGTCTTCGTAGATCCGCGTGGCCATGTCGTACATCTCCCGCACCCGGGCCGAACCGGCGAACACCGTCTCGGGCGGCCCGTCTTCCATCCCGCAGATGCGGCCGTGCTCGAACAGCCGGGCCACCCCGTCCAGGTCGCCGTCGTCGAGAAGCTGCGCATAGGTGTAGATGAGGTTGGTGATCTCGGTGGCGCTGTCACTCATTGTCGAACCGCCTCGGGAGTCTTCCGCTGTAGTTCCGCAACAATGTTGGCAGAACCGGTCCAACTTACATAGAACCGACCATTACTCTTGATCGCCGTGACCTTACCGTGGACGCCGAGCCGACTCGGCAACCTCACCGGCAAACGCGTGATCGTGACCGGAGCGACCAACGGCGTCGGGCTCGGCACCGCGCGTGCGCTCGGCAAAGCCGGTGCGCACGTGATCCTGGCCGTGCGCAACACCCAACTCGGCGAGCAGCGCGCCGCCGAAATCTCCGCGATGGGCGGCTCGACCGCCGTGGTCAAGCTCGACCTCGCCGACCTGTCGTCGGTGCGCGCGTTCGCGGGCCAGATCCACGAGCCGGTGGACATCCTGATCAACAACGCGGGGGCCCTGACCGACCGGCGCACCGACACCGTCGACGGCTTCGAGATGACGCTGGGCACCAACCTGCTCGGGCCCTTCGCCCTGACCAATCTGCTGCTGGGAAAGGTGCGCTCACAGATCATCAACGTCGGCTCCGACGCGCACCGGTCGGCGACGCTGCGGCTCGACGATCCGCACCTGCGCCGGCACAAGTGGACGCGGCTGGGCGCCTACGCGCAGTCGAAGCTCGCCGTCATGCTGTGGGGGCTGGAGCTGGACCGCAGGCTGCGCGCGGCCGGGTCGCCGATCGTCACGCAGCTCACCCACCCGGGCTGGGTGGCCTCCAACCTGTCGAACCTGGGCGACTCGCCGCTGAAGTCGCTGGCCCACAAGGGGGTCAAGGCGGTGGCCGACCGGTTGGCCAACGACATCGACGAGGGTGCGGCGCCCACGCTCTACTGCATCAGCGAGCCTATTCCGCCGGGCAGCTACGTCGGGGTCAGCGGCAGGTTCGGGCTGCGCGGTGGGCCGGTGCTCATCGGCCGCACGGCGCTGGCGTGCGACTACGACACCGCCGGGCGCTTGGTGGCCTTCGCCGAGCGCGAGACCGGCACGACACTGGAGGTGTAGTCATGGGTGACTTCGACGACACGGTTGCCGTGATCACCGGCGCCGCGCGCGGCCAGGGCCGCAGCCACGCCGTGGCGCTGGCCGAGCAGGGCGCCGACATCATCGCCGTCGACATCTGCGCCGACCTCGAGGCGATTCCCTACTCGTTGGGAACCAAGGCCGACCTCGAGGAGACCGTACGGCTGGTCGAAGCCGCGGGGCGCAAGGCCGTGCCCGTCGTCGCCGACGTCCGCGTCCTGGCACAGCTGGAGGCCGGGGTGCAGGGCGCGATCGACGCGATCGGAGAGGTGGACATCGTCATCGCCAACGCGGGAGTGGTCGCGATCGGCGATACCGACGCCCATTCCGAGCCGGTGTTCAACTCGATCGTGGACACGAATCTCAAGGGGGTCTGGCACACACTGCTCGCGACCGTGCCGTCGATAATCCGCAAGGGACGGGGCGGCTCGATCGTGATGATCAGCTCGTCGCAGGGTCTGACCGGGCGGGGCGGCGACGGCAGTTCGGCGATGTTCGCCTACGCCGCTTCCAAGCACGGCGTGGTGGGATTGATGCGTTCGGCCGCCAATGCCTATGCGCCGCACAAGATCCGGGTCAACTCGATTCACCCGGCCGGTGTCATGACGCCGATGATCCTGAACGACTTCGTCGTCAACCGGATGCTGGAGAACCCGAACCCGGCCGTCTCTCAGATGCTGCTGCCGGACGTGCCGCTGGTCGAGGCGCAGGACGTCACCGAGGCGGTGCTGTGGCTGGCCGGCCCGAAATCACGTTATGTGACGGGTGTGTCGGTGCCCGTCGACGCCGGGCACGTCGTCATGTAGCTGCAAGGCCCTAGCTACGCCGCGCTTGCGGTCGCCGCGGCCGCGCTTGCGATCGCCCCTACCCGCGGACGACCTTGCCGGCCTTGATGCAGGACGTGCAGACGTTCAGGCGTTGCTTGTTGCCGCCCGGACGGGTGACGACGTGCACGGTCTGGACGTTGGGGTCCCACCGGCGGCTGGTGCGGCGGTGGGAGTGCGACACCGACTTACCGAAGCCGGGGCCTTTCCCGCAGATGTCGCACACAGCGGCCATTGTTCAAGCTCCTCAAATCTCGGGGGTCCGGCAATCTGGCCGGGACAGCCCGGGTTCGCCCGGGCCCAATCAGAATACCGACTGTGGTGGCAACCACCAAAACGGTCACCACCGCCTGACCCTGCGGTTACGGGGTGTCACGCCGGGTCGGCTGTGTGCTGGAACCCGTCGTGGCGTCGACATGGAGTCGATCACAGTTGCCGCTGGCAACGGGTTGCTCGGGCAAACCGCCGTTAGGATGGCGTCGCCGCCGAGGGTCGGCGCGTCCCGTGTAAGGCGTGGACGGCGCGCTGGCCGTGACTGAAGTCTTCTTCCCGGTGGTGCCGGCCCGCGCGGAGCTGCGGATGAGGCTGGGAAGCAAATATCGGCAGGTTTGAGGGGAGTGCGCGGAGTGGTTGCGCGCGCCGAAAACACCGCTGGTTGCGCCCGCGTCGAAAACCGGCGCGGGCGTCCGGCGGGCGTACGACGGTTGACATCGCGGTTGCGACGGGTCGCGGCGGCTTATCTGGTGGTGACGGCGCTGGGGAGCGTCGCTATGGGCGGTACCTCGGGTAACACCCCGGCCGGCGGCTTCGGCCCGGGCCCGAAAGCGTCGTGGACCGGCCGGGCCGGCGCCGCCGCGTCGTGGTGGCAGCCCGATGGTCGTCGTGCCGTGGTGTCCGAGGCTGCCGCCGCCCCGCGCGGGATAGACCTGCGGCAGGTGGCTTTCGACGGCCGCGGAGCATGGCCGGACGGACCGGAGGCGGTCCGCGGCTACCTGGAAGAGGCGCTGACGCGGATAGGGATTACCGATCCGCCGGCCCGCGGTCATTGGATCGAGGGAATGATGACCATCGCCGATCACGAGGCCCAGTTCCACTCGGGTGCCATCAACCTGTCGGACAGCAATGCCTACGGGCCGCGCCAGCTCGACGGGGGCCCGCTCCACGCGACCCGGGGACCGTGGCAGGTGATGCCCGATACCTTCGCGGCTTTTCACCAGGCGGGGACGTCCAACTCGGCATGGGATCCGGTGGCCGCCGCGTGCGCGTCGATCAACTATCAGATGAGTCGCTACGGGGTGAACCGCGACGGCAGCAATCTGCGCATGCTCGTGGGGCAGGCCAATCCCGGTATCAGGCAGGGCTATTAAGCCCGGCCGCGGTTTATCCTTGCGGAGGTGAATGGCGTCGAGGGCCACCTCGATCAGATGGGTCTGATGCTCGCTGCTCAGGCTTTCGCAACGGCGCCGAGCAACTGAACGCGGCGGTTCCTTCGCGCGGCTACGCTGGCGCCCACCCCGGAATTGGTGCGGAGGAGGTGGGTCACCCTGGGTACTGCTGACACGTCGCAGGATCGTCTCCTGGACGCGAGCACGCTGCGCGACTGGGCGCACACCGCCGTCAGCGACCTGATCACGCACATCGACGAGATCAACCGGCTCAATGTCTTCCCCGTCGCCGACTCCGACACCGGCGCCAACATGCTGTTCACCATGCGTTCGGCCCTGGCCGAGGCCAAGGTGGGCGCCGGCGCCGAGGGCGGCTCGACCTGCGTGGCGCGGGCCGCGGCGGCGCTGTCGACCGGCGCGCTGAACGGCGCGCGGGGCAATTCCGGGGTGATCCTGTCGCAGATCCTGCGCGGCATCGCCGACGCCACCGCGACGGCGGCGGCCGACGCGGGCGGCGAGCTGGCCCACATCGACGTCGCCGTCCTCGGTGCGGCGCTGCAGCGCGGCGTGGAGCTGGTGATCAGCTCGATGGGCGGCGAGGAGGTTCCCGGGACCATCGTGTCGGTGCTGCGGGCGGCCGCCGGTGCGGTTGCGCAGTGCGCCAAGGCCGGCGACGGGCTGGTGCCGGCGGTGATCGCCGCGGGTGACGCGGCGGTGGTGGCGCTGGAAAAGACGCCTGAACAGCTCGACGTGCTGGCCGACGCCGGCGCCGTGGACGCCGGCGGGCGCGGTCTGCTGGTCCTGCTGGATGCGTTGCGGTGCACCATCACCGGGCAGGCGCCGGCCCGCACAGTGTACGAGCTGTCGCCGCGAGCGCCCCAGCTGGAGGTGGCCGCGCAGCGCCCGGCACCCCAGTTCGAGGTGATGTACCGGCTGGACGGCTGCGAGCCCACGGCGGCGGACAGGCTGCGCGACCGGCTGGGCGAGCTGGGCGATTCGGTGGGCATCGCCTCGGCGCCGTCGTCGGCGCAGCGGACGTACTCGGTCCACGTGCACACCGACGACGCCGGCGCCGCCGTGGAGGCGGGGCTGGCGGCCGGACGGTTGAGCCGGATCGTCATCTCGGTGCTGAGCAACGGCACCCCCGGCCTGCCCACCGGCGGCTGGACGCGGGAGCGGGCGGTGCTGGCCGTGGTCGACGGCGAGGGCGCGGCCGAGCTGTTCGCCGGCGAAGGCGCCTGCGTGCTGCAGCGCGACCCGGCCGGCCACGACCCCGCCACCAACATCAGCGCGCACCAGCTGATGCGCGCCGTCGTCGACACCGGCGCCGGCCAGGTGATGGTGCTGCCCAACGGCTATGTGGCGGCCGAGGAGCTGGTGGCCGGCTGCACCGCGGCCATCGGCTGGGGGATCGACGTGGTGCCGATCCCGACCGGGTCGATGGTGCAGGGCCTGGCCGCGCTGGCCGTGCACGAAACCGACCGGCAGGCCGTGGACGACGGCTACACCATGGCCCGCGCCGCCGGTGCGGCGCGACACGGCTCGGTGCGCATCGCCACCGAGAGCGCGTTGACGTGGGCGGGGCGCTGCCGCCCCGGCGACGGCCTGGGCATCGCGGGCGACGAGGTGCTGATCGTGGCCGCCGACGCGGTCGGGGCGGCGATCGGCCTGCTCGATCTCCTGCTGGCCTCCGGCGGCGACCTGGTGACGGTGCTGCTGGGCGCCGGCATCGACACCGACGGCGACGCGGGGGCCGTCGCCGACATCCTCGAAGAGCACATGCACGACCACCACCCCGGAACCGAACTGGTCACCTACCGCACCGGCCACCACGGCGACGCGCTGCTGATCGGGGTCGAGTAGCGATGGTGTCGCTGAGCGACCGGCTGGACTTCGTCGTGGGTGCCAAGGCCGCCGAACAGCTCGACGAGGTGTTCGGCATCCGGACCGTCGACGACCTGCTGCGCCACTACCCGCGCAGCTACACCGAGGGTGCCAGTCGCTGGGAAGCCGACGGCGAGCGACCCGAAACGGGCGAGCACATCACCATCATCGACACGATTGCCGAAACCAAGACGTTCCCGATGAAGAAGACCCCGAAGAAGATGTGCCACCGCATCACGCTGGGCGCCGGGCGCAATAAGGTGACCGCGACGTTCTTCAACGCGAATTACCTGAAGAAGGATTTGGTCAAGGGCGCCAAGGTGATGCTGTCCGGCGAGGTCGGGTTCTTCAACAACGTGATGCAGTTGACGCACCCGGCGTTCCTCATCCTCGACGGACGCAACCGCGGAACCCGATCCCTGAAGAACATCGCCGACGTCTCCGGCGCCACCAGCGGCGAGGAATTGCTGGACGCCTACGAACGCCACTTCTTCCCGATCTATCCGGCCAGCACGAAACTGCAGAGCTGGGACATCTTTTCGTGCGTGCGCCAGGTGCTCGACGTGCTCGATCCGGTGCCGGATCCCCTGCCCGACGAACTGCGCGTGAAGCTCGGCCTGGTCTCCGAGGACGAGGCATTGCGCGACATCCACCTGGCCGAGAGCGAGCCGCGGCGGCAGCACGCGCGGGAACGGCTCACCTTCGACGAAGCCGTCGGCCTGCAGTGGGCGCTGGTGGCCCGCCGCCACGGCGAGCTGTCGGAGTCGGGGCCGCCCGCCCCGCCGCGCCCGGACGGTTTGGCCGCAGAACTGTTGGGGCGCTTGCCCTTCGAGCTGACCGCGGGGCAGCGCGAAGTGCTGAGTGTGCTGTCCGACGGGCTCGCCGCGACCCGCCCGTTGAACCGCCTGCTGCAGGGCGAAGTGGGTTCGGGCAAGACGATCGTCTCGGTGCTGGCGATGCTGCAGATGGTCGACGCCGGCTATCAGTGCGCACTGCTGGCCCCGACGGAAGTGCTTGCCGCGCAACATCTCCGGTCGATTCGCGACGTGCTCGGCCCGTTGGCGATGGCCGGCCAGCTCGGTGGCGCCGACAACGGGACCCGGCTGGCGCTGCTGACCGGCTCGACGACCGCCGCGCAGAAGAAGCAGATCCGCGCCGAGATCGCCGGCGGCGAGGTCGGCATCGTCGTCGGCACCCACGCGCTGCTGCAGGACGCGGTGGAATTCGACAACCTGGGCATGGTGGTGGTCGACGAACAGCACCGCTTCGGCGTCGAGCAGCGAGATCAGTTGCGCGCCAAGGCCCGTCCCGGCGTGACGCCGCACCTGTTGGTGATGACGGCGACGCCGATCCCGCGTACCGTCGCGCTCACCGTGTACGGCGACCTGGAAACCTCGACGCTGCGCGAACTTCCGCGCGGCCGCCAGCCCATCACCAGCAACGTCATCTTCGTCAAGGACAAGCCCGCGTGGCTGGACCGGGCCTGGCAACGCATCACCGAGGAGGTCGCGGCCGGCCGCCAGGCCTACGTGGTGGCGCCGCGCATCGACGAGAGTGACGACCCGGGCGACCAGGAGCAGAACGCCAAGGCCCCGGAGACCGCGGAGGGTCTGTACGCCCGGCTGCGTTCGGGGGAGCTGGCGAGCCTGCGGCTGGGCCTGATGCACGGGCGGCTGTCGGCGGAGGAGAAGGACGCCGCGATGGCGGCCTTTCGGTCCGGCGAGACCGATGTGCTGGTGTGCACCACCGTCATCGAGGTGGGCGTCGATGTGCCCAACGCCACCGTCATGCTGGTCATGGACGCCGACCGGTTCGGGATCAGTCAGTTGCACCAGCTGCGCGGGCGGATCGGCCGCGGCCAGCCACAGCAGCACTTTGCGATTCACGATTTGTCCAGGTATTCGATGCGGTCGGTGTCGGTGAATCGCGCCGCCAGCACGGCCAAGCCGGCGTTGGAGCGGTCGTCGGCGTAAGCCTGGACGCAGAAGTCCCGGGCCGCCTCGATGAATTCCTGATGGTCGGCCAGGGACAGCAGCCGCAGTGTGATCGCCTTGCCGGACTGGTTGCGGCCCAACACATCTCCCTCCCTGCGCTCCTTGAGGTCGAGGTCGGCGAGCGCGAAGCCGTCCAGCGTCCCGGCCACCGCGTTCAGCCGCCGGCCGGCCGACGAGCCCGGGGCGGACCAGCTGGCGAACAGACACAGGCTCGGATGCTGGCCGCGGCCGATCCGCCCGCGCAGCTGGTGCAACTGACTGATCCCGAACCGGTCGGCGTCCATGACCAGCATG
>NZ_BAAGDE010000047.1:0-47881 GCF_054660795.1 Mycobacterium sp. MUNTM1 | reverse complement strand
GTGCCGGGCAGCTGCGCGGGGCCGTCGGGAGAGTCGGACACGACGTAGCCGGCCGTCATCGCGTTGACCGTGACCAGCAGATCCGGGTCGATCGCCAGACACAGCGCGCGGCCGACGGCGCCGTCCGGGTCGACGTCGTGACTGGTGGCGACTTCGGCCGAGGCCAGCAGGATGTCGAGGCGGCCGCCGCTGGCCAACGAGGTGGCCAGGTCGTCGTCAACCAGCCGCACCGGAATGGTTCCGCCGGGTACGCCGGGGGCCAGCCGGGGCCGGTCGGCCAGCGGCCACAGCATGGTCATCAACACCGGTTTGGACGTATCGGGCGCAACGGCCGAGCCCACGTCGTCGGCGTGGTCGGGCGGCACCCCAACCGCGGGCAGCAGGAAGCGCGCGTTGTCGAGCCGGGCGGGCGCGCCGTAGTCGGGCGTGCCGTTGACGTTGACCAAAACGGGATAGATACCGGGCTTCTCCACGCCCAGCGACGGCTTGGTCAACGCGCGCAGCGGGGCCGACAGGGTGAACCCGACCTCTTGCCCGCGCTGCAGTTCGGGCGCGACGGTGAGAAAATCCGCGGCGGGCTGATAGCCGTCGGTGTCGCCGTCCAGGGTGGTGCGCAACCCGGCGGAGGCGGTGACCGCACCGGCGTGCTCGAGCCGGACCATGACGTCGCGGACCGGGCGGTCGCCGATGTTGGTCACCATGCCGCTGACGGTCACGGCGGGCGGACTGGTCGTGGTGACCACATCCGGGGTGACTTGATCGATGCGGACCCGCACGAACGGCGTCACCCCAGGCTCGCCCGCGGCCGCCGGCGGCATCACCGGCGCGGTAAGCACCGCGATACCGGCCACGATGGCGAGCACGGCGGCGAGACGCACCGAGCCGGCCCAACGCAGACGCGGAACGCTCACGGCCCCGGTCCGTGGCCGTTCTTCCGGCCCGCGGCCGGTTTGTCAGAATGCCGAGTCCGCGAATGGGTCTGCGGGCGGCGCCGCGGCGAGCTAGGCGGCAGCGGCGGAAGCGCGGCCGGACCATCGCTCTGCAGCTTGTCGATCAGCTCATCGGCCACCCGGGCCAGGCGGCGCTCGTCGGCGTAGGCCAGCCGGGACGGCAGTTCGCCCATCGGTACCCAGGCCACCTCGGCGACCTCGAGATCCTCGTCGCACAGCTCGCCGCCGGAGAAGCGCATTAAATAGTGGTGCACGGTCTTGTGCACGCGACGGCCGTCGGTGACGAACCAGTAGTCGATGCGGCCCAGCGCGGCCAGCACGCTGCCCCGGATTCCGGTCTCTTCGGCCACTTCTCTTATCGCGGTCTGCTCGGCGGTCTCTCCGAGTTCGATGTGCCCCTTGGGCAGCGACCACAGCATTCGGCCCCGCCGGTCGATGCGTCCGATCAACGCGGCGACCTGAGACTCGCGTGGTCCGTCGAGCCCGTCGATGACCAGCCCCCCGGCCGAGGTTTCGTGGACGGTACGCAACTGATCCGGTCCGCGCCGGGACGCGCGGGATCGCCGCGACTTGGTGGCCGTCGAATCACCGCTCACTTGACCGGCGGTTTCGTTCTCGGACGAAGTTGGGGTGCGACGGCCGCGCCGACGCCCCCGGCGCCGACGTGGTTTGTCTTGTTCGCCGTCCGACACCCAAGCGATAGTAGCTGGCACGGCATATTCTCCCGGAGATACTCGCCGCGGCTGAGTGCGGGAGGACGCGGCGAGGTGGGCAAGCCGTGCCGTTGCTCCAGTCCGCCAAAGTGGGCAGGTCTTGGGTTAGATGGGACCGATCGCCTGGGCGATGAGCCAGACCGGAACGAAGATTAATACTGACAACGGCGCCGAGACGCTGCCCCAAAGCATCCCGCGGCCAATCTGGCCGGGCTTGCCGGTGGTCCGCGCAACGAAGGCGCCAATTCCCGCATACGCAAGTAATACGGGTGCCGCAAGAAGAACCAAGATCAGCCAGGGCATGAAAAGCCAAGTGGCAAAGTCAATCACGAGGATGTGCGCCAGGGCGACGAGAAAACTGAGTGGCCCGTAACGGCCATTCATTGGGGCAGAAGGCGTTCCGTCCACCGGTACACCCCTTTCATCGCATGGTCAGGTAGGCGTAAGAGACGCCGCCGACGAGTACAAGGGCGGAACAGCTGGCGAGGCTGAGCGAGATACCGCGACGTCGCGAGGACGGCGTCCACGCCAGTGCGCCGCTGATCGACAACGACACCGCCGAGGCGATCAGCGACGCAGTCACCATCCAGGCGCGTTCGCCCGCGTACGCACTATGCGTTTTGAACGGCCCCTCGCCCAACAGCCATAAAGTGAGCATCAGCAACGCCAAGACACCTTGCACGACAAATGGTGCAGATACGGTCGCTATACGCCACGCCTCAGCATCAAAGAATGGCTTGTGAGCCGAAGACCGCATAACTAGTCGTCCTCACTTTGTGATCAGGCCGGAACTGCACTACCTGTGGGCAAAGGGGGCACAGAAGGGATGTCGGTGACTGGGCCAAAGGTGGTGGCAGGTAGAGGAGTCGGCACATCGTACTTTGGATTCCATCGGCCGGTGTCGAACGGCGCGAACGCCTTACCGCCGAGCGGGCCTACGTCATGGTGCCGGGGCAAATTCAACAGGGGTCCGTCTGAACTGCCGGATCGCGCCGGGTCGATAAGCACCGTGTGCGTCGCGCCAGCTGGCCGGTCTTGATACACCTCCAAGGAGGGGTAATTGCTGCGCGTGCCATTCACCTGCACACCTTCCGGCTCCGGGGTGAACACCAGGTCACCGTTGACCGTCACCGTGTGGTCCATAAGGGGTCCCTTGGGATCGGCGGAGATGCCTGGCGCGAAAGGATTGCCGGCGTCGTACTTGATCCGGACCGATCCATCGGAAAGCTGCGTCACGCTGCCTTTGGGAATGCCGACCTTCACAGGGCCTGGCCCGCCTGTCGAGTTTTCTTCGACGGAAGGATTCTGCCTCAAGACGACGATGCCATTTTCGTAGTCGATGTATGTGGTTACCTTGGTGTCCTCTGGGTCGAAATTGGGATTGGCCCCGCGGTTGTTCCCGAGATCTCGCTTCCAAGGCGGAAAGCTTCTTACATCGCGCTGCTCGATCCACTGCGACACACGGACTACTCCCTGCCCGGGCACGGGGCGAATCCTGACCACTCGAACCTCAGACTTGGCGCCGTTGAACTTCGGATCATAGGTGTGCGGGTCCAGGGCTGCAGCGGTTTCCCAGTCTGCGGCCGAAGATGGTTCACGGCCAAAGACCTGTTTGAAGGCCTCAATCTGGTTATGACGACGTTGGTCCTGCGAGGGCGATTCCGGAACATCGCCGTCAAATGCCTGGATTAAGGGGTCGTACCCGTCCTGCTTACGCAGGTTGGCCATCGAAGCGTGCAGCTGCTGAGAATATTGATCGCGGATTCGCGTCAGATTGCTTACCGATGCCTTGGTGTCGTCGATCGCATGCTTCTCGAGGCCGTCGATGTAGTGATCGAGCAGTTGCCTTTCGGATTCTGTGAGCTGGGGGTTTTTCTCCAGCTCCACAGCCTCACCGATTTGATCGTCGAGACCCTGAAGCGCGCCTTCGAGCGCTGAAATCTCGCCCTTTCCTAATCGTTGGGCCTCGGCAAGTGCGGCCGCGACGTTTTCTAGATCGGCTCCGATTTTGGGCGATTGCGCGGCTTGTAACCCGAGCGAGGTCGTGGCCCGTCGAACCTCGGCCGAGTCGTTGATCGGATTCTCGCCGTTCTCGTGCGTCCAAGCCTTATCGAAGCGACTCCGCGCCAGCTGGAATGCCGCTTCCGCTTCCGTCGTGGATTGCCCGGCGTTGTGGAATGCTGTCGCAAGGTTCGAGATCTGGGCCGGCCGCCCGCTCTGCAGCGTGTCGTTGATCTTCCACGGGTCCCCACCCGCGAACATGATCAGTGCGCCCTTGCTTATGTATCGGAGATGCACCGCGCCGTCCCGCCGTTCACCCTTCTTGTCGCGGCTAACGGTACTGGCGCTCGCCGCTGGGTCAATTCACCTTCGATGGCGTGCGAGCCTCCTCACAGGGGCTTTCCGTCCCGGGCCGACTAGGCTGATCGAACGTGCCAGACGCCGCCCAGGATGCCGACCTGCTGACCGCCGCCGCGGTCGCCCTGAATCGGCATGCGCCCATGCTCGCCGAGCTCGGCTCCGCATTCGAAGCCGCGGGCCACGAGCTCTACCTCGTCGGCGGCTCGGTGCGGGATGCATTGTTGGGCAGGTTGAGTCCCGACCTGGATTTCACCACCGACGCACGCCCCGAGCAGGTGCAACAAATTCTGCGACGGTGGGCCGACAACCTGTGGGACACCGGGATCGAATTCGGCACCGTCGGCGTCGGCAAGGGTGACAATCGCCTGGAGATCACCACCTTTCGCGCCGACACCTACGACCAGGTCTCGCGGAATCCCGAAGTGCGCTTCGGCGATCGCCTCGAAGACGATCTGGTGCGCCGCGACTTCACGGCCAACGCGATGGCCGTGCGCATCACGCCCCAGGGGCCGGGCGAATTTCTCGATCCGCTGGGCGGTTTGGCGGCCCTGCGCGCGCGGATCCTCGACACCCCCGCCGCACCTGAGGTGTCCTTCGGTGACGACCCGTTGCGGATGCTGCGTGCGGCGCGGTTCGCGGCGCAGCTCGGCTTCGGTGTCGCGCCCCGGGTGCGCGAGGCGATCGACCGGATGGCCCCGCAGCTGTCCCGGATCAGCGCCGAACGGGTGGCCACCGAGCTGGACAAGCTGGTGCTCGGCGACGACCCGACGGCCGGCATCGATCTGCTGGTGCAAACGGGCATGGGTGACGTGGTGCTGCCGGAGGTCGGCGGCATGCAGATGGCCATCGACGAACACCACCAGCACAAGGACGTCTACCAGCACTCGCTGACCGTGCTGCGCCAGGCGATCGCCCTGGAGGACGACGGCCCGGACCTGGTGCTGCGGTGGGCCGCGCTGCTGCACGACATCGGCAAGCCCGCCACGCGGCGCCACGAGGCCAACGGCGGTGTGAGCTTTCATCACCACGAGGTCGTCGGCGCCAAGATGGTCCGAAAGCGGTTGCGGGCGTTGAAGTATTCCAAGCAGATGGTCGAGGACATCTCGCAGCTGGTCTATCTGCATCTGCGGTTCCACGGCTACGGCGATGGCAAGTGGACCGACTCGGCGGTGCGCCGCTACGTCACCGACGCCGGGCCCCTGCTGCCACGGCTGCACAAGCTGGTGCGAGCCGACTGCACGACCCGCAACAAGCGCCGGGCCGCGCGGTTGCAGGCCAGCTATGACCGGCTCGAGGCGCGGATCGCCGAGCTGGCCGCCCAGGAAGATCTGGCGCGGGTGCGCCCCGATTTGGACGGCAACCAAATCATGGAGCTGCTCGGCATCCCGGCCGGCCCGCAAGTCGGCGAGGCATGGCGGTTTTTGAAGGAGCTCCGGTTGGAGCGCGGTCCGCTGGACAAGGAAGAGGCGACCGCGGAGTTGTTGGCGTGGTGGCAATCTCGGGGGAACGACTAGCGACAGCCACGCGTCCGAATACGCATGGACTACTGCTTGGCTGGCGATAACGGCGCGGCCGCCTTTTGGCATGGACAACCCGATCTGGATCTGGACCACGACGGTCGCTTCGAGTCGATCGGGATGGATTTCGACCACGACGGTCTGCGCGACGACGCCCTCGCGGATCTCGACGGCGACGGCCTCGTCGACCACGCCGTGCTGGACCTCGACAACGACGGAACCCCCGAGACAACGATCCGCAGAACCGGATCAACCGCAATGTCCGGGCCCAGACGCTGCCGCCGGGGCGTGGCCTGCTGGTCAGCGTCGACGGCGACGTCGAGGGCGTGCTGGTCGGCTTGCCGTCGTCGGTCATACCGCCGCAGCAGTAATCAGTTGCGGCTCCGGCGTTTTCACTGTCGGCGTGGCGGCGCGGCGGGGGAGTGTGCTGGGCCACCAGAACCACCGGCCCAGCAGCGCCACGATGGACGGCACGATGAAGGCCCGTACCACCAGGGTGTCCAGCAATAGCCCGACTGCGATCGTCGTGCCGATCTGGGCGATGCTGAGCACGCTGCTGCTGAGCAGCGCGAGCATGGTCAACCCGAAGATGACTCCGGCGACGGTGACCACCCCGCCGGTCGCGCCGAATGCCCGGATGATGCCGGTCTTCAGACCCGCCGCCGCTTCCTGCTTGATGCGCAACGCCAGCAGCAGGTTGTAGTCCGCGCCGACGGCGATCAGTGCGATGAAGGCGATCGGCGCGACGGCCCAGTGCAGGTCGTGATGAAGCAGGTGTTGCCAAATCAGCACGCTGGCACCGATCGCCGACGCGTATGAGGTGACGACGGTCCCGACGACGACCAGTCCCGCGACGGGGCTGCGCAACATGGCGGTGACGATCAGAAAGATGAGGACCAGCGCGGCACCCACCAACAGCTCCGTGTCGCTAGCGACGAAGCGCTGCAGATCGGCGGTCACCGGCCCCACCCCGGCCAGGTCGACCTCGGTCGGGGTGAGGGTGCCTTCCTTGGTGGCCTCCTTGATGGCGGTGTGTACTTGGTCCGCCCGCTTGGCGCCGTCGGCACCCCACTCCGAACCGTCGCCATACACCAACAGGTAGGCGGCGCGGCCGTTCTCGGAGATCAGGTGGCCCAGTGCGACGATGTACCGCGGGTCCGTCAGCGCCCGCTGCGGCATATAGAAGTCCGCCGCGGCGCTGCCCTGGAACTGGGTGGCGATCTCGTTCATGTAATCGGTCAGCTGGCGCATCTGAGGCGCGAGCGTGTCGGACAGGCTCAGCAGGTCATGCGTCGCCGAACGCGCCTGCCCCAGAGCGTCTTTCATCGACGTGACGCTCTGCGGCAGGGTGGCCATCGCGGTGGCGGCCGTGCTCGAGCCGGTGGTGAGCTTCGCCGCACCCGCGCCCAGGCGAGTGGATGTCTGCACCAGGCTGTCGACGGGCTGCAGCACGCGGTCCACTGTGGAGCAGATCGGGTTGGCGGCGCAGTCGGGGGTCCGCCCGACGAAGTCACGCAACGGGTCGAGGTAGCCCGACACCGTCGTGACATTGCGCTGCAGCCCGTCCATCCCGGCCCGCATGTCTTCCGCGGCGCCGGACATGTCCGTCAATCCGGCACTGCCACCGCGCAATCCGTTGCCCAGCCCGTCGACCGCAAGCTGGGTTCGGGCCAGCGCGCCGTCCAGCTCGGAGACCCGCTTGAGGCGCTGGGTCAGCGAATCCATGGTGTCGCCGAACTGACGGCCCAGCACACCGGCCTGGTAGCTCAACGTCGCCTGTTCGGGCACCTTGCCGTCGGGCCGGCTGGCGGACTGTACCGCCCGCACGCCCGGGACGGCCATGATGTGGCGGGTGATGCGCTCGATGGCGATCAGGCCGGCCGGGTTGCGCAGGTCATGGTCGGCCTGGACGGCGACGACGTCGGGTAGCAGCGCGTTGGCCGCGAAATGCCGGTCGGCGCTGGCAAAGCCACGGTTGGAGTCGGTGGACGACGGCGTGGCCGCGGGTTCGTTGAAGCCGACCCGCATGCTGAGCAACGGCAGCGCGATCAGCAGGGTCAGCGCGAGCGCGGTGATCAGGATCGGCCCGGGCCAGCGCGCCACCGTGGTCCCGACGCGCCGCCAGCGACGCGCGGTCGCGGACCGCCGCGGTTCCAGATATCCGCGGCGGATCGCCAGGCTCATCAGCGCAGGGGTCAGGGTCAGCGCGGCCACCATGGTCGCGAGAATGCCGATGGCGCAGGGCAATCCGGCGCTGCGGAAGGACCCCACCTTCGCGAACACCAGGCAGGCCAGCGCCACCGAGACGGTGAGCGCCGATCCGATGACCACGGGGGCGATGGAGCGGTAGGCCTGTGTCAGCGCCTGGGCGGGTTCGACACCGCGGCGCCGGCCCTCGTGGTAGCGGCCGACCAGGAAGATCGCGTAGTCGGTGCCGGCCCCGAGCGTCATGGCCGCCATCAGCGCCACCGAGAACAGCGACACCTCGACGACGTTGGCCTGGCCGAGGGCGGCGACGACTGCGCGGGCCAGAGCCAGGGCGAGGCCGACCGAAATCAGCGGGATCGCCGCCGCGACCGGCGATCGGTAGACCACCAGCAACAGCAGCAAAATGAGACCGATGGTGGCGGCGGTGATTCCGAGCATCTGGCGGTCGATCGCGGAGAATTCGTCGACGATGGTGGCGCCGGGGCCGGTGACATGGACCTGCAAGCCGGCCGGCGGTGCGAGCTTGTGGACGGTCCCGCGCACGGCGTCCACCGAGTCCCGCGCCTGCGCGGTGCCGAGCATGCCGGCCAGCCGGACCATCACGCTGACGGCCTTGCCGTCCGAACTCTGCGCACCGGCGGCGGTGGCGGGCTGCGACCACAGGTCGGTCACCGCATACACATGACGCGGATCCGAACCGAGCGCTGCTGTGAGCGCATCGTAGAACCGGCGATCCTGCGGCGTCAGCCGCCGATCGCGTTCCAGCACAACGTAAACGAAGTTATTGCTGGGCGTCTGGTTGAACAACTCGGCGGCCCGTGCCGCCGCCACCGCACTGGGCGCCCCGGGCGGCATGAACGACCGGGCATGGGAGTCGACGACCCGCTCCAGTTGCGGGACAGCCACATTCGCGACTCCCGCCACCAGCACCCAGAGGCCGACGATGAGGGTCGCGTACCGACCGGTCAGCCGGGCAAGGCTTCCCAGTCGGTCATGCAACGGTCTGCCGATCACCGGTGGACCCGCCAAACAGGCCCACGGCCACGTGCTCACCGCGGGTGAGCGAGCGCACCCGCAGCGAGCGGCGGGTGCCGATCTTCACCAACGCGTGCAGGCCGGGCTCGGCGGCTTCCAGGTCGGAGCGCACCTGTTCGGCCGACGCGCCCTCGTGAGCGGCCTGATCCAGCTTGGCCACCAGCATGGTGATCCAGCGCTGGCCGAGCGAAAGCAGCAAGCCCTCCTCGTCGCCGAAGAGCTCGGACACCTCGGATGACTTGTCGATCAAAGCAAGTGCCGCCTCGGGGTCCGTTTCGGCGGCTTTGATCACCTCGGCCATGAAGGCCATGCGGTTGTGCAGCAGTGTCCATGTCATGACTGAAACGTTAGGAAAACAGCCATGCGCTGCGCGTCGTGCCGAAGTGCAGTCTTTGCCTCCTACCACGGGCGGAGACCGGTACCGACCCCGGAAGGATGTGACGGGGCGCCGCGCTCTTCTAGGATTGGACGATGTTGCACGCCGCAGCGGATTACCTGCGGGAACAGCTTCGCCGACGCAGCGAACTGATTCCCGTCGGTATCACCTGGGCGGCGCTGATCTCCGTGGATGCCGCCCTCGTGCTCGGCGGCGTGATCGGGACGCTGCAGCGGCCCGCGGCCGACCTGCCGGTGTCGCTGACCGCATTCGCCATAGCCCTGGCGCCCTCGGTTGCGTTTGTCGTCTTCAACATGAAGATGACCCCGGGGCCGTTGTGGGCGACCTGGTTGGTGTCCTCCGCGCTGACGCTGTTTGGCACGTCGACCCCGATTCGCGCCGATTTCGGACCGGCGCTTTTGGTGCTGATGGTCTTGGTGGTCGCGACGCTGGGGTCGGTTCTCGGCGGCTTCCTGGCAGCCATGTCGGCCGTCGCCATGTTGCTCACCGCGTCGGCCCTACATCGCCTGGACGCGGTGGTGCTGTATCTGGGTTTCGTCGGGGCGGGGTGGTTGCTCGGCTACCTGATGCGCACCCAGCGGCTGCTGCTCGCCGAACAGATTGCGGCGCAGGAGAAGCTGGCCGAGCACGCCGCCGCCGATGAGCGGCGGCGCATCGCGCGCGAGGTGCACGACGTGATCGCCCATTCGCTGAGCATCACCCTGCTGCATGTCACCGGCGCGCGCCGCGCGCTGCAGCAGGACCGCGACGTCGACGACGCGGTCGAGGCTTTGGAGCAGGCCGAGCGGCTGGGCCGTCAGGCGATGGCCGACATCCGCCGCACCGTCGGGTTGCTCGACAATTGGCCCACCAAGGCCGCCAAACCCGCGCAGACCGCGCCCGAACCCGGCATCGACGACATCGCGGTGCTCGTCGAGGGTTTCCAGCGGGCCGGTCTGGCCGTCGGCCTGTGCGTTGAGGGCCCCACCGATCACGTGTCGCCCGCGGTCGGCCTCGCGCTGTACCGCATCACCCAGGAGTCGCTGGCCAACATCGCCAAGCATGCGCCGGAATCGAAAGCCGGTGTGGTGTTGGATATTTCGCCCGTCTCGGCGCGGCTCGCCATCACCAATCTGCTTCCCGCGGCGGTGATGGCCGCGCGATCACCCGAAGGGCGCGGCTTGCGCGGCATGCGCCAGCGCGTCGAGCTGCTGGGCGGGGCCATCGACGTGGGCCCCACCCGCGACGGCTGGTCGGTGTGCGCCGAAATCCCGCTGCAGGAAGGCGATACGGCCTGGCGCCCGTGGTGGTGCAAGGCGTGATCCCAGATAATTCGACGCCCGAGATCAGCGTGCTGCTCGTTGACGATCAGGACCTGGTGCGGTCGGGCCTGCGCCGGATCCTGCGCCGCAAGGACGGTTTCGTCGTCGTCGCGGAATGCGCCGACGGTGACGAGGTGCCCGCGGCGGTGGCCGAGCACCGGCCCGACGTGATCGTGATGGATCTGCGGATGCGCCGCGTCGACGGCATCGAGGCGACGCGCAGGCTGGGCGGCCGGCCGCCGGTGCTCGCGCTGACCACCTTCAACGAGGACGAGCTGTTGTCGGGAGCGCTGCGCGCCGGCGCGGCCGGCTTCGTGCTCAAGGATTCGTCGGCCGAAGAACTGATCCGCGCGGTCCGGGCGGTCGCCAGGGGCGACAGCTATCTCGATCCGGCGGTGACGTCGCGCGTGCTCACCACGTACCGCAAGGCCGCGCCCGGGCCGCGCGGCACCGCGATCGGCGAGCTGACCACCCGCGAACTCGACGTGCTGACGCTGATCGGCCAGGGCCTGTCGAACGCGGAGATCGCCAGCCAACTGTGCATCTCGGGCGTCACGGTCAAGAGCCACATCGGCCGCATCTTCGGCAAGCTCGATTTGCGTGACCGCGCCGCCGCGATCGTCTACGCGTACGACAACGGCATCGTCGCGCCGCGCTGACGACCTATAAGGGCGCCGACTGCTCCGTCAGGTTCAGCAGCAGGTAGGCCATGCACACCAGGAAGTTGAGCACCACCATGATCAGGCCCGCGAACATCAGCGATCGGGCGCCGCGCTGCTTGAGCCGCTTGTAGCGGGCGGCACGCAATTCGCGGTCGAGCCGGATCGCGATCAGCGCGAAGTTCACGTTCATCAGTTCGTGGGCGGCCAGCGGCGCACCCTCCAGCATTTGCCGCAACCGCTCCGGTGCCGTTCGAACACCCACCCGTTCGAAGTTGTGGCACAGACGTAGCGCCCGCCGTCGGCGGAGCGTTTCATAGGGCAGCCGGAGCCGCCGCGCGAGTTGCCCTCGATCGTCCCCCCAGGGGTAAGACGGGGTCATCACAAGCGGGATTGTAGATCGCTCGGCGCCACCTTCGCGCTGCGGACACGAATTCTGTTGCGAGGTATCACTTCGACGCACCGCCGCTCATTTGCTGGGTCGTGGGCAACTCGAGGTAGCGTTCCAGGTTGCGATGCATGTTGATCACGCGTCGTTCCTCGCTGGACAACACCAGGTGTGTGAAGCCGGGTTGATGCATCCCGCGCTGCAAGCCGGGAAGCACCGCGACGTCTTGGGTGAGCACCACGCCGGGGTCGGCCGCATCGGCGGCCATACGCACGTCCGTCGGCTTGGCGCGCGGCGCGCCCGGCCGCATTCGCGTCATCAAGAACATGATCAGCTCGCCCTTGTCGGGGGAGGGGTCGGGGGCGGGCCGCGAGCACATGACGGTCAGGTGGTCGGCGTTGGTCAACAGTGTCATGTTGGGAAACACGTTGTACTGATGCAATCGGGTCATCCGGTCGGTATCAGCCCAGTTGAGATCGACACCGCGGCTCGCGGCGAAGGCCCGGGTGCGGTCCGCGATCAGGTCGGCAACGGTCTGGCCGGGCCGGCGTTCGTCGGCGGGGAAGGGCGTGCCCTCGGCCGCGCCCATCAGCGCCCCCTGTGTGTAGACGTAGGCGTTCCAGACCTCTTCGTCACTCAGCGCGCCGTCGAAGCGCGGGCTTTGCACACCATAGGGCTGATCCGACTTACCGGTGTGGCCCCAAATCCGTTGCGGTGCATGGATATCGTCGACGCAGCGCAGCAGTTCGGGATGCAGGGTCTGAATGTGGTACGTCTCGCTGTACCCGTCGGCGATCGTTTTCCAGTTGGCGTCGACCTCGACGGTCAAGGTGGCGTAGCAGCGGAAATCCTCCAGGTGGCACCAGGCGATGTCGTCGGGAACCGCCTCCAGGTACTCGGTCAATGACACCGCGCCCGGGTCGAGATTGACGAAGACGAGCCCGGCCCAGGTGTCGACGCGAGCGGGTATCAGTGGAAAGTCGGACATCCGCAGCGAGCCGAAACCCTTGCGGTTGGGCACCCGTTTCAGCGCCCCGGCCAGGTCCCAGGTCCACCCGTGATAGCCACACTTGAGTTCGCTCAGGCCCGAACCCGACCCGGTGCACAGCGAGTTGCCGCGATGCCGGCAGACGTTTTGGAATGCGCGGAGCACCCCGTCGTCATCCCGGACGATCAGCACACCGTAAGGGCCGCAGCGGTATTCGAAGTAGTCGCCGGGTGCGGCGACGTGGTCGACCATGCAGGCCAGTTGCCACACCCGCGGCCACATCCGCTGCGTTTCGAGCGCGGCGAAGGCGGGGGAGTAGTAGCGCTCGGCCGGCACCAGCGTCGGGTTCTCCGGCGGGGTGCCGATGGCATCCTCGTCGCGGGTCCGCGCCGGATTACCGGCCGCCGTTGTCATCGAGCGCAGTTCTCAGCGCGCTCCGCGGACCAGCCGTCCGGGGCGCGCACCGGTGTCGACGTCCTTGCGGCGGGTCACCGTGCCGCTGACGATGGTCGCCGCATAACCGCTGGCGCCCTGCAGGATTCGGTTCCCACCGGCGGGCAGGTCGAACGCCATTGCCGCCGGGTGCAGGGTGAGGGCATCCATGTCGATGACGTTGATGTCGGCCTTCTTGCCGGGCTCGATGGTGCCGCGGTCGGTGAGGCCGAACAGGTGAGCGGTGTCGCGGGATTGCTTGCGGATCACATACTCCAGCGACAGCTTCTCGCCCCGGCGCCGGTCCCGCGCCCAGTGGGTGAGCAGGAACGTCGGGTAGGACGCATCACAGATCATCCCGCAATGGGCGCCACCGTCGGAGAGTCCGAGCACACCCGCCGGGTGCAGCATCATCTCGCGGATCGCGTCGTGGTTGCCGTCGGCGTAGTTGAACAACGGCAGCATCAGCATGTTGGTCGCGTTCGACTCCAGCATCAGGTCGTACAGCGTGGACAGCGGGTCCTCACCGCGGGCCTTCGCGATGGCCGCGACGGTGCGGTCGGGGGTCGGCTCGTAGTCGGGCGGATTGCCGAGCGCAAAGAGCCTGCCCAGCGAGTGCTGCACCAAGGCGAACATCCCGTCGAACAACAGGCTGGGGTCGACGGGCAGGTCGTCCTCGGACAGGATGGCGGCTTTCACCGCGGGGTCGGCCAGTCGCTGCGCGAGCTCGTCGCGGCCGCACTCGGCCGCCAGCCGGCGGTAGGTGGGCCGGTGGCTGAATCCGTGATGCCCCTGGAAGCCGATCATCATGCCGAATGGCCGCGCCGCGATCTGCGGATGGAGGCGGGCGCCCGCCGCGTGCGCGTCGGCGGACAGGTCCAGCATCTCGCGCCACAGTTTCGGATCGGCGTCCACCTGGATCAGCGCGAAGGACACCGGCCGATCGATCTCGGCGCTGAGTCGTCGCATCCAGTCCAGTTCCTTTTTGGGACCGATGATGTCCTCGCCGGCCGCCCCCTGCGGTGCCAGCTCGAACACGGCCCGACCGCCGGCCGCCATGGCGCGGCCGAGGCCGAACAGCTCTTCCTCGGCCGCGAAGGTGCCGGGGACCGGTTCGCCGTCCATCGCGCGGTGACCCATCGTGCGCGACGTGGAGAAGCCGAGCGCGCCCGCCTCGATCGCCTCACGCACCAACCGGCCCATCGCCGCGATGTCCTCGGGCGTGGCCGGTTCGTTGCGGGCGCCGCGCTCGCCCATCGCGTAGGCGCGGACGGCGCCGTGCGCGACCTGGCTGGCCACGTCGACGGCGAACTTCTGCTTGCCGACCGCGTCGAGGTACTCGGGGTAGGTCTCCCAGCCCCAGGTGATGCCTTCGGTCAGCGCGGTGCCGGGGATGTCCTCGACGCCCTCCATCAGCTCGATCAGCCACTGCTCGCTACCGGGCCGCACGGGCGCGAAGCCGACGCCGCAGTTGCCGGTCACGATCGTGGTCACGCCGTGGCCGCTGGACGGTTCCAGCAGGCTGTCCCAGCTGACCTGCCCGTCGTAGTGGGTGTGGATGTCGACGAAGCCGGGAGCCACCACATGCCCTGTGGCATCGATGGTTTCGGCTGCCTCGCCGCCCATCGCGGGGCCGTCGGCGGTCCGCCGCACGACGTCGACGATCTTGCCGTCCTTGATGCCGATGTCGGCCGGGTAACGTTCCGCGCCCGTGCCGTCGACGACGGTTCCACCGATGATCTTGAGGTCGAACATGAGGCTCCTCTTCGCCGCCGTGGGCTGTCTCTGGAGGGCTGAGCCGTGAGGCGCGCAGCATTTCGCTACGCTAGGTAGCGTAACTCTTGGCGCGGCGAAGGCAATAGCCTCAACCGAATTGGGTCGGGCCCTACGTCGGGCCTACAGGGAGCGCTTCAGGGCGGCGACGGTTTCCAGATCGTCGAGCGCGGCGACGCCGCGGCGCAGGCCTTCCATCGCGATGTCTTCGAGCTGCATTCCGCCCATTCCGGTGGTGATCAGCGGGGCGACGTACGCGTACAGGGCGCCCTGGCGGAACCGCAGCCACAGGTCGTCGCGGCCCAGGTCGGGGCCGCCGGAGGCGACCAGCGCCCGCCGGTAGTCGTCGAGGAGTTCGCGCTGGTTGGCCCGCCGGTCTTCCGGCGTCAGGCTGGTGATCAGCGTGTAGGCCAATTCGCGGGAGGGGTGCCCCCGGCGCACCGCCTGCCAGTCCAGCAGCCCGGCCTTGCCGCCGTGGAAGTACATGTTCCCCGGGTGCGCGTCCCCGTGCATGACGGTATGCGGGGGAGTGTCGATGAGTGCGGCGACGGCACGGTAGTTGTCCGCGATGAACGCGCCGCTGTCCACCGGGATCGTGGTGCGCTCGGCGAGCCGCTTGATCGAGGTGTGCATCAACGAACCGGTCAACAGCGACGTGACGTCACCGGAGGGGGTGTACAGCCAGCCCATCGGGCCGCGTCCGTCTCGCGGCAGCCGGCCCCAGAAGGTGGCGTGCAGCTCGGCCAGCAGCTCGATGATCAGGCTGGCCTGGTCGGCAGACAGGGGGTGCAGCGTGTCCGGGAACTCGCACGACTCGGCCGGCAGGTCCTCCAGGACCAGCAGGTAGCGGCCGGTCAACGCGTCGAAAGCCGCGCCGTAACAATAGGGGACGCCGACGACCTGCGGCGCCAGCTCACGATAGAACCGGACCTCGGTCTGTCCGAGGCGCCCGAGCTCGCCCATCAGCCGGGTGGCGGCGGTCTGCGCCGCGACCTTGACGAACACCGAGTCGGGGACATTCTTGCCGGTCAGCACCAGGCGGCCGCGGGAGGACGTGCCCGCGTCCTTGCTCAGGACACGAATCGACCGAACGGTGGTGCCCATGACCTGGGACAGGGCCGCTGGGTCGATGTCTTCGACCGTCCGCGGTAGGCCGAACCGGCCGCCCACCACGACATCGGTGGCCACCCGGCTCGCGCCGCGGCCCAGGTGAGCGGCCAGGCCGAGGATAGAGAACGCTTGTCCCACAGGAATTTTCATGTCCATCCATCCTGATTCGCAGACCGGCCGCGGTGCTCTGCTTCAACACCGGTGGCCTCGGGCAAAACCAACTGAACGTCTGGACATCAGACAATATACGATTATTGTCTGATCTGTGGCACCAGGGCCCTCACCACGAACTGCTCGACGAATTCTCGTTTGTCCGCGGCGGGGCGATAACGCCACGACGGCGCCAGTAAGAACAGGGTCGTGGTGTGCAGCCACTGGACGATCGACCGGAAATCGACGTCGGGGTAGAGCAGCCCCGCCGCCTTCCACCGGTCCAGCAGCGGACCGTAATGCCGCAGCAGCAGCTCCACGATGGGTTCCGAACCCTTCTCGAGCGCCGAGGCCACCGCGGTGCTCTCGGCCGCGAACAGCGCTTCGTTCAGCGCGTTGCCGTCCACCGACTCCACCCGGGCCAGCACCATCTCGGGCAGCGACCGCACCGGGTCGTCCGGGGTGGGCAGCGAGCGCACACACTCGGAAAGCGCGCGGTCCACACGCGTCATCATCAGGCCCAGCAGGACATCGTCGCGGGCGGGGAAGTACCGGTACACCGTCGACCGTGACACCCCCGCTTCGTCGGCCACCTCGCCCATCCGGAACTGCGTGTTGCCGCGCCGGACGATGCAGCGGCCGGCGGCGTCCAGGATCCGGCTGCGGGCCTCCTCGTCGTCGAGGATCGCGCGGTCGTCGCCCCATCGCCGGCTCGGTTCCATGGCGGCGATATTACGGGATGCGTTGTGCTGCTTTGTTATCGGACGCGGGCAGAATTCGGCGCGGCCCGCCACGCTGATGAATCCTCCTGCAGCACAGATACTTTGCCAGTGAGAAAGGGCGATCGATGGGGTATTCCGCCGCGGACGAATCCTTCACCCATCAGCTGCCGACGACGTTCGACCAGGTGCACAGCACCGACCCGACGTGGTCGGACCGGTGCTACTTCTTCGCCGCGTCGCCGGACGGGACCATGCTGCTGGCCAGCGGTTACGGCAATAACCCGAACACCGCGAGCGGGCTGGGCTACGTCAAGGTCAGCCTCGCCGACGGCCGACACTGGGACCTGTTGTCCGGACGCCCGGTCAGCGGTGACGACCGCGGCGACCTGAGCGCCGGGCCGATGCGCTGGACCTGCGTCGAGCCGCTGAAGAAGTGGCGACTGGACATCGAGCCCAACAACTCCGGAATCGAGTGGGAGCTCTACTACGAGCCCACCGCCCCGATGTGGGAGCTGTTGCCCATGAAGGTGCATGGCAAGGACGGCGAATTGCTCGCGGACATGTACCACATGAAAGAGCCGGGACGATGGAGCGGATGGGTGCAAATCGACGGCGAGCGCATCAGCGTCGACGGCTTCCACGGCGGTCGCGACCGCACCTTCGGGGTGCGGATCTCCGATAAGATCGACTTCTGGTTGTGGCTCGACGCTGGTTTCGACGACCATGCCATCGAGGCCTGGATCATCGAATCCTCGGACGGCACAGTCAATTACGTCGACGGCGGCATCACGTACGCCGACGGCACCCTGTCGAAACGATTCGTCAAGATCGAACACGAGGTCGAATTCGACGGCGACCGCAAGCGGCCCACCCGCGCGGTGCTCGTCTTCACCGACGAGGACGGCCAGGTCCATCGGGTGACCGCCGAGGCGCCCCATCTGGAGGTCAACGCCTACTACGGCCTGCCGATGGCGCACTGCCAGTACGAGGACCTGGGTGGCGGCGCCTACTTCATCCATTTCGCTTGGGACAGTTGCGATCCCGAGCAGCTTGCCGAGACGGAGAATAAGTCGATGGCCCTCGACCAGCTGATGCGTTTCGCGCGTGACGGCCAGATCGGTTGGGGCATCTTTGAATTGCTGCTTGGTGGGCAGGGCTATCGCCGCTACCCCAACTGGACGGCGATGGACATGTCCGCGTTCACCCAGGACAAGACCCCGGTCGATCGGCTGCCCGCGGACGGCGACGGAGTCGGCCAATGACGCTGGGCGTCGAGCTGGAACAACGGTTGAGCGGCTGGCTGCGCACACAGCTGCCGGGCGCTGACGAGGTGCGCCTCGAGGGCATCGACCGGGTGAGCTTCGGACACTCGGCCGAGATGATGACGCTGGGCGTGGTCGCCCGGCGCGGCGGTCGTGACGATCGCCAAGACGTGGTGCTGAGGCTGCGCCCGCGACCACCGGCGCTGCTGGAGCCCTACGACCTCGCGCGCCAGTTCACGATCCTGCGCGCCCTGGCCGATACGCCGGTGCGCGTCCCGCGGGCGCTGTGGCTCGAACCGACCGGCGACGTCCTCGGCAGGCCCTTCTTCGTGATGGAGCGGGTCGGCGGTCGGGTGTACGAGATGGAACCGCCGGCCGACGCCACCGAGCAGACGGTGGTGCGGATGTGTCAGAGCCTGGTCGAACAATTGGCCGCCATCCACGCCGTCGACCTCGGCCGCACCGGGCTGGACACCCTCGACGACGGCGTCGGCCACCTCGACCGCGAACTCGGGCACTGGGCCGCGGAGATGAACCGGGTCAAGCGCGGACCCCTGCCCGCCCTGGAGCGGCTACACCGCGAACTGGTCGCCCGCCGGCCGGCGCCGTGTCCGAAGGTCACGCTGGTGCACGGCGACGCGAAACCCGGCAACTTCGCCTTCACCGGCGGCGAGGTCAGCGCGGTCTTCGATTGGGAGATGACGACGGTCGGCGACCCGCTGACCGACATCGGCTGGCTGGAAATGCTGTGGATGCAGCCGGTCGGGATCAACAGCCACCCCGCCGCCCTGTCCATCGACGCCCTGCTCGCACAGTACGAGTCGGCCAGCGGCATCACGGTCACGAACCGGCCTTGGTACCGGGCGTTCAACGCCTTCAAGATGGCCGTCATCTGCCTCATCGGTGCGATGCTGGTCGAGGACGGCCACAGCGACGATCAGAAACTCGTGCTGGCCGCCTACGGCACCTCGCTGCTGACCGGCGCCGGGCTCACCGAACTCGGCATCGACGAATCGCTCGACGACGGCCCGGTGCTGCCGCGCGAGGAACGCATCCAGCAGGTGCTGGCGTCGGGCTGATCAGGCGCTACAGCCGGGACCGGTCACGCCGCTCCAGGTCAACGTGACGCGGGTGCCCTGCGCCGTGCGGTCGATGGCGACGTCGTCGGCCAACGCCTCCATCAGCGGGATGCCGCGGCCGCGCATCTGCTGCTGGTACTGGACGGGCTTCTGCTGGCGCCACCGGCCGCGGTCATCGACGATTACCGCCAGAGTGCCCGAATCGCGGTCGTAGGCCGCTCGCACGTCGACCGTCCCGCGCTCCGCGGCGTCGACGTAGGCGAATTCCGCGGCGTTGGCGATCGCCTCGTTCACCGCCAGCAGCAGATCGTTGAAGCGGTCGTCGTCAAGCGAGAAATGCCGTCCGAGCCACACCCCGAACTCGGCGCGGGTGCGGGCGGCGCTGCGGGCGTCGGCGGTCACGCGCGTCCGCACGAAGCGGGATCGATCATCGATGTTCGACACGTTCTGCGGCTGATCAGAGCGTCCCATCGTCCCCAGTTGCGTCCTCACCCTGTCGGGGCTCACTCACCAGCGAGACCGCTCAGAGCGCCGTCGAGGCTGCTGTAGAGCGAGAGCACGCTGTCGATTCCCATGAGTTTGATCGGCCGGCTGGTGGCCGAGCCGTTGGCAACAACGGCGAACTGCGTCGGCGGCTCGATCTCCGACTGCGCGGTCACCAGGACGGTCATCCCGGCCGAGGCCAGGAAACCGACCTTGGACAGATCAACGATCAGCGCCGCGGGCTTGGTGGCCAGCGCGGTCTGAATGGCGTCGGCCAGCAGCGGCGAGCTGAGCATGTCGACTTCGCCGGAGACGGTCAGCACGACCGCCTGATCTACCTGGTGTTTGCCCACTTCGAAAGCGGTCGGATCAACGAAGTCGCCGGATTGTTCGCCCATGGTCTTTCACTCACATTCGGTCCCGTGTGGGACACAGCTAGCTCGAAAATAGCAACTGTCATACCGGGGGCTGTTGATTCAACCCCGCGGGAACACGCTTGCCTACGGAGGAGACGCACCCCGTCAATCCGCACTACTGAATGCAGATACAGCTACAAGTGTTTAGCCAATGGTAGGACACGCGCCGTAGCACGCTCAAAATGCTGAACGATTTCGGGCGCCGCGACGTAAGTCCGGATGTGCGTGACGGCCGGCGCAGCAGTTGCACGGGGCATCGGCCCGTGCGTGAATTGCTTCCACCGGTTTCGTTCTCAGCCCGCACGGCGTGGCCTGCACACACGGGAAGGGCGGTGGGCCGTGGAGCCCGGTGAACGCGGCGTCGGACAAGACGGTGACCCGAGGCCTGACGACCCCGCGGAGCCCGCACCGCCGCCGTCGCAATTCGGCGCGCTGAATCGGCGGCGCGCGCTACTCGGTATGGGCGCGGTGGCCGGAGTCGCCGCGGTCGACGTGTGCGGCTTCGCCTACGCCGGTGGCTGGCTGCGGCCGGGCGCGCTGACCCCGCCCCGGTTCACCGATCGCTTCGAGCACGTCTACGGCCGTCATGACGGCTTCCGGCGCAACCACGCCAAGGGGTTGAGCGCCACCGGAACGTTCGTCAGCAGTGGAGCGGCCGCGGCGATCTGCCGGGCCGCTGTCTTCCGGCGCGGGAGCGTTCCGCTGATAGGCCGGTTCTCGCTGTCCGGTGGGCTGCCCGACCAGCCCGACAAGCTGGACACCGTGCGCGGCCTCGGCCTGCTGTTCGACGGGCCCGTCGGCCGGCAGTGGCGCACCGCGATGATCAACATCCCGGTCTTTCCGGACAGCACGCCCCAGGGGTTCTACGACCGCTTGCTCGCCTCCAAGCCGCTGCCGGGCACCGGCAAGCCCGACCCGCAGCAGATGGCGGCGTTCCTACAGCGCCATCCCGAGACCGCCGCGGCCATGCGCCTCATCAAGCAGGCACCGCCGAGCGCGGGGTTCGCCGACAGCGCGTTTCACGGGCTGAACGCCTTCCGGTTCACCAACGGTGCCGGTGCGACGGTGCCGGTGCGCTGGTCGGCGATCCCGCAGCAAGGTGCCGACGTGACCGCATCGCCGGTGGCCAGGGACTACCTGTTCGACGCCGTGATTCGCACGCTGGCGCACACGCCACTGAGCTGGCGGCTGGTGCTCACCGTCGGCGAGTCGGGCGATCCGACCCACGACGCCACCCAACCCTGGCCGGCGGGGCGGCGGACCATCGACGCCGGCATCATCACCATCTCCGCGGTCCAGACGGAGGAGGCCGGCAACGCGCGCGACATCAACTTCGATCCCCTGGTGCTGCCCGACGGGATCGCTGCCTCCGACGACCCGCTGCTCGCGGCGCGGTCGGCGGTGTACGCCCGTTCATTCACCCGTCGCGCCGAGGAGGAAAAAACGGCCAGCGCGGTCGATGTCGAAGCGGTCCTGCAATGACGCCCGCGGCGCGGTTCACCCTGCCGTCCCGCGTTCTGCATTGGCTGATGGCGCCGATGGTCATCGCGCAGCTGCTGGTCGGCGTGACGATGGTCGCCGCGCTGAGCTACTACCCGCTGCTGCTGGCCATCCATCGGCCGCTGGGGCTGCTCATCCTCGCCTTCGCCCTGGTCCGGCTGGCGAACCGGCTCACGCACCGGCCGCCGGCCTTCCTGGCCACCATGAGCAAACCCGAACGCCGCATCGCGACGTGGTCGGAATACCTGCTCTACGGGCTGCTGCTGGTGCAGCGCCTGACGGGGTGGGCCATGCTGTCGGCGGCGCGGTTCCCGATCACCCTGCTCGGGCCGCTCGCGCTGCCCGGCATCGCGCCGCACAACATCGTCATCTTCGCGGTGCTCCGGCGGTGCCACACCGCCTTCGCGCTGCTGCTCTTCCTCGCGTTTACCGCCCATATGACGGCGGTACTCTTCCACACGCTCGTCTTGCGTGACCGGCTGCTGGACCGCATGGCGCTATGGCGCACCAAGGCCGGCGCCGGGTAGCCAGGCCGCGGCTGAGACCAAAATCGCAGTCCGACGACCTGCCTGCCCGGGCTCGAAGTGGCCGAATATGATCGGCACGATTCAGACTTGAGCGCGCGGGCACGGGCCGGGCGTGCGGTGCCCGTGAGGGCCACGAGGAACTGGGAGAGTTCAATGTCGAACCAGCAGCAAGCGGAACGGATGACGTCGGGCAAGGGATTCATCGCGGCCCTCGACCAGAGCGGCGGTTCAACACCCAAGGCGCTGCGCCTGTACGGCATCGAGGACAACGCGTACTCCTCCGAGAAGGAGATGTTCGACCTCATTCACCAGATGCGCTCGCGGATCATCACGTCCCCGGCGTTCACCGGCGACCGCGTGCTGGCGGCGATCCTGTTCGAGCAGACCATGGACCGCGAGATCGCGGGCAAGCCGTCGACCACCTACCTGTGGGAGACCAAGGGCGTGGTGCCGATCCTCAAGATCGACAAGGGTCTGGCGGACGCGTCGGATGACGTTCAGCTGATGAAGCCGATTCCGGGCCTCGACGAGCTGCTGGACCGGGCCGCCGGCCTGGGTGTCTTCGGCACCAAGGAGCGGTCGGTGATCGGGGGCGCCAACCCCAAGGGCATCGCGGCAGTGGTCGCCCAGCAGTTCGAGCTGGGCCACCAGGTGCTCTCGCACGGTCTGGTGCCCATCATCGAGCCCGAGGTCACCATCTCGATTTCGGACAAGGCGGAGGCCGAAGGCATCCTGCGCGACGAGATCACCAAGCAGCTCGACGCCGTCCCCGAGGGCCAGCGCGTCATGCTCAAGCTGAGCCTGCCCACCGAGGTCAACTTTTACCGTTCCCTGATCGAGCACCCGAAGGTAATGCGGGTGGTCGCGCTGTCCGGCGGCTACTCCCGCGAGGAGGCCAACGACCTGCTGGCGAAGAACACCGGGTTGATCGCCAGCTTCAGCCGGGCCCTGACCGAGGGCCTGACCGCCGACCAGTCCGACGAGCAGTTCAACGCCACCCTGGACAAGGCGATCCAGTCGATCTACGACGCCTCGGTCGCCGGCTGAGCTAGTACCGGTGCTGGGCCATGCGTGGTGGCCCGGCGTCGCCGTCCCCTTCGTCGGACACCAGGGCGGGCACCATCTCACTGGTCACCAGGCCCTCGTCTTGGGTCAATTCGTCGATGACGGCGAACGATTCGGCGATGTTGGCCGGGGTGTCGATCACGATGGTGACGACGGGTACCCGACGGGTCAGCGAGAACAAGCCGTCACCGTGCGGCGGGTGATCGCCGTGAAAACCCCAGACGCCGCGCAGCACCGTCGCGCCGTCGGCGGTCTTGGCCTGGCGCAGCCGCTGGGCGATCGCGCGGTGGATCGGCACACCGCCGTGGTGCGCCGACTCGGAGGTGTAGATCGTCAGCTGCTGGAACAGCGGCAGGCCGCGCTCGTCGACACCGGGCAGGGCGTGCGGCCGCTCCAGGAACTGGCCGTCGCGCTTGCACACCCGAACCCGTTCGAGGGTGAACAGGGGCCTGCGCAGCAGCTCGCCGAGCTCCGGTAACACGTGACCGATCCGCTCACCGGATCCGACGACGACGATCATCATCGGGACGTCGGCATTGCGACCAAAGAAGTTGGCGCGCTGGCGTTCTCCGTGCGCTACGCCGTCCACCCCGAGCAGCACCGTGGCGCCGGCGAGGCCGCGCCGGTGCATCAGATCGCAGAGCGCGATGTAGGCGGGTGTGCCGTTGACGCGTTGCTTGCGGCCGACGTAGATCGTCAACTTGACCGCGTCGCGCAGATCCTCGGGCAACTGCGGCGTGCCGATGCGCTCGTGGAGCAGCCGAGCGCGCTCCAGGGTGACCAGGCCGCGTTGCTTGACGGACAGCACCGGGTCGAGCAGGGCCTCGATCTTGGTTCGCGTGTCGACCGCGATGATCGCCACCGGCGGATCCTCCGACAACGTCAGCGACTCGTCGGTGCGCAGATAGTGACCGGTGCCGAACCCGCCGATGCCGCGCAGCAGGACGCCGCACGCGATGCGGTGCTGTGCGTACAGACCGAGCAGGACATCGGAGACAAAGCCGTCCCCGGTCCGCCTACGCTCGGCCAAATAGGTGGTGAGCTTCAGGCAATCGTCCATCGCCGCTCCCGTCGCCTCTCGGCGAGCCTACCCGCACGCAGACACCAAGCGCCGCAGCGGCGTTCGACGTGACCGACTTCAGCGCAGCTGTTCGGTGGGCACCCCGTAGCGCTCCTGGTAGGCGCTCACCCGCTCGCGCACCTCGACGGCGTCCAGCCCGGTATCCGACCAGGTGTACCGGCCGCGCCCGCCATCCGAGGGGTGAGAGGCCAGGAAGTTGCGCATCTTCTGCTCGGCGTCGGGCCGCAGCTCGCGGTCCAATCGCTCGTAGATGTCTTTGATCGTGGTCCACGGATCCTGCATGAAATCGGCGAATTGGACGTCGATCACCCGGCCCGCGGGCACCGCGCCGCTGGCCCGCAGGGCCATCTCTCGCTCCAGGCCGACGACGATCTCCTCATATGACTGGGCAGCGCACTCAATGATGCTGGATTCGTCGCTGCACATCCGGCGCAGGTGGTGGGTCAGCGCGGCGATCGACGAGATGACGTTGAGTGGATCGCGGTGGGTCTGCACGATCAGCGCGTCGGGGTATTCGGCCAGCAGCGCGTCCAGCTGCCACAGGTGTGCCGGCGATTTCAACAACCACTGGCCCGGAACACCGGATTGCAAGTGCTGCAAAAAGATTCGGTGGAAGCGGTAGGCGCCCGCGTGGTCGGCCTCATACAGCAGCCACCGGTAGTAACTCGGCAGTCGATACTGCACCGAGAAGATCATGCTGACGAACTCGGCCGCGGTGATGCGCACGCACTCCTGGCCGACCAGTGCGCCCATCGGATGAAAGGCCAGAAAGCCGGGCATGATCTGCTCGGAAAGGTCGATGCCGGCCTGGGTTTGGGCAATCCGGGGATCGCTGCGGTAAGTCTCAGGCCGCGGCACCGGACAGGGCTCGTCGACCTCCCAGGTCAGGGGTGCGCGCAGCTCGGGGTCCTGGGCGAGCAGGTCATAGAGGATCGTGGTGCCGGTGCGCGGCTGGCCGACGATGAAGATCGGCGCCTTGATCTCCTCGGCGGAGATCTCGGGATGTTGTTTGCGCCAAGCGATTACACCGAGCCGGTTCTTCAACGCCCGCATGAGGTCGACCTGCGCGATCTCGACGCCGATATCGGATAGCCGGGCGTCGTTGATCAGCCCGTCGGTGACCCGGTGCAGCCCGGGCCGCCAGCCCTCGTCGCCGAAGTCGTCGCTGCCGACTTCCTCGCAGGCGGCGGCGATGAGCCGTTCGGGGGCGAATCGGTCCCGCAACGTCATCTCCGCTCCCGGGCTTCGCGCACCGACACGGTGACCTCGGGCGGGCGCGGATTGTCCAGCCAGCGCAGGACGACGAAGCCGCGATGCCGGCCACCGGTGTCGAGCCAATGGCCAAACCCGAAGTCTTGCGCGGAGATTGCGATCCGCACCCGCCCGTCGGCATCGGGCTGGACGCCGCGATTCGTCACCGAACTGTGCCGGCGACGCGGCTCCAGGCATTCGTGCCAGATGCTTTCCAGCGTGACGTTCCAGTAGCGGGTGTCGGGCGGCGCGATGTCGAGGACCAGCGCCTGGCCGGGCTCGAGCCGGAAGGTCCCCATCATGTAGAGGTTGTCGGGCGTGGTGTCGGCCGCACCCAGATCGGCGGCGTGGGCCGTCAGCAAGGTGTTCGGCGTCTGCAGCAGTTCGGGCTTGATGGTGCGGTGCAGCGTCGCGAGCTTCATCAGCGACCACGCCAGCGCGGTGAACTGGTCGGCAAGCTCGTCGTCGGTCAGCGTCGTCACGGGACCGGGATCCAGCGCCTCGATGCGCAGGGTGGCCAGTTCCTCGCTCGCCCGGTCGCCGATGTATTCGCGCACGACCACCGACGAGGCGTCGTCGGGGGTCTGCACCCATTGGGCACCGGCCAGATCGGACGGTTCGTCGGCCGAGAGCACCAACGCGAATTCGCCTGAGTTGAGCGCGAGGTCGACGTCGCTGACGTAACCGGCCATTCGTCGTGGGGTCAGTCCGGTGCCGGCCAGGATCTGGAACCCGAGGTAGGCGCTGGTGCCGCGGGATCCGGTGATCCGGTAGCGGCGGTCGCCGCGGATCATCGCCAGGTAGTAGTTGCCGTCGGGGTTGGGACCCCCGATCATCCGGTTCTCCGAGCACATATCGAAGAACGACGGCCGCTCGGGGTCGGACTCGACGGTCATCTGCGCGCACAGCGACGACACCCGGGCGAGCACGCGCAGACCCTCGGCCAGCTCCCGCTCCGACTCGGCGTCCTCGATCACGATCGTGGTGACGTCACTCAGCATCTGCTGGACGAACTGCCACGCGGCGCGCGCTTCCGGGGCCGGCCGGCCGACCAAATCGGATATCTGAGACATCGTCTCATGCTAAGACTATGTCTTACGGTTGTGTGGCGATTCGCAGGAAACGGGGTGGGGACATGTCTGGTACAGCGTCCGCGACGCGGTCGCTGGCCGAGCGCCGGCGGGCGGCGACGCGTCAGCGCATCGCCACGGCCGCGGCCCAGCTGGTCGCGAGCCGCGGCCTGGCCGGGGCCACCGTCGACCGCATCGCCGACACCGCCGACATCGGCCGCGCGACGTTCTTCCGCTACTTCAACTCCAAGGAAGACGCCGTCGCCGAAGGCATGAACGCCCACTGGCTGGACCGGATCACCGCGGCGCTGGCCGCCCAGCCGCCGCAGCTGACCGCCATCGAGGCGGTGATCGGCGCGTTCGGTGAACTCGGCCGCGGGTCCGCCGAGATCGAGCCGCAGATCCGTGAATTGGCCACGCTGACAAGGTCATCCGAGACCCTGGACGCGTGGACACTGCACGTCTATGTGCGCTACGAGCGGGCCATCGCCAACCTCATCGCACCGCGGATACCCGGACTGACGGCGCAGGACCCACGCCCGCGACTGATCGGCGCGCTGGCGATGGCGGCGGTGCGCATCGCTCTCGACGATTGGCTGAGCCACGGGGGCTCCTTGCCCGACCGGGTGAGTCAGGGTCTGGCCGCGCTCACGGTCGGCTGAACCGCTCAGCTTTCGGTCAGGGCCGCCACGATGAGCCGGGTGGTCCGTTCGGCTCGCCGGCGCGAGTAGGGCTGCGCGCCCGACAGGATCGGGTACACCACCCCGCCGACGATGGCGTCCGCCGCCGATTCGGCGGTGGCCTCGTTGATGCCGTCGGCCAGCAGGCGGGCCCGCACGCTGTCGTGTAGGGGCGCACTGAATCCGGCGCGCAGTTTGACTGCGGTGTCCTCATGCTCCATGCAGGCGACCGTCAGGGTGCGCAGCATGGCCGAACCCCGCGGCGTCGTCAGGCTGGCGAACAGCTTGCCCACCCAGCCGACCAGGTCGGCGGCGAGATTGCCGGTGTGGTTGACCGACGCGAGCAGCCTGTCGGCGTCTTCGAGCATCACATCGGCGACCAGCGCGGGGCGGGTGGGCCACCAGCGGTAGATGGTCTGCTTGCCCACCCCGGCGCGCGCGGCGACCGCCTCGATGGTCAGCCCATCGAACCCGCGCTCGAGCAGCAGTTCGCGCGTGGCGGTGACGATCGCCGTGCGGGACTTCTCGCTGCGCCTCCTGGGCGAGCCGGCCGGCGCGTTCACCCCGCTCAGATCGGTTGGCATCGGGTGGTCCTCGCTTCTGCGAATTCGGATCGAAAGCCGCTCGCCGGGGATCGGGCGCGCTTTACATATCCTGACTCGCGCCGGTAGTCTTCCACAAGACGAGACGGTCCGTCTTGTACGCGGCGATCGCGAGCGCGGCAACGGCCGGGCGCGGCGGGTCGCCGCCATCGGAGGCGAAAGGATATGCAGTCCGTGCGGCCCACGCCAGTTATCTCTCGGCCGTCCTCGTGACCCTGGGACTGAGTCCGGAGCAGCAGGAGCTCAGCGACGCCGTGGCGCAGTTCGCCGCCCGCAATGCTCCCATTGCCGCGACGCGGGAGGCCTTCGACGACCTCGCGGCCGGCCGCGCGCCAGGCTGGTGGGATGCTTTGGTCGCCAACGGTTTCCACGCCGTGCATCTGCCCGAAGAGCTCGGGGGCCAGGGCGGCGGGCCGATCGATGCGGCCTGCGTCCTGGAATCGGCGGGCAAGTCGCTGCTGCCCGGGCCGCTGCTGCCGACGGTGACCGCCGGAGCCGTCGCGCTGCTCGCCGAACGAACGCCGCTCGCGGAGTCATTCCTGCGCGACCTGGCGTCGGGCGCCACCGCGGCGACCGTGCTCCCCGGCGACAGCCTTTCCGCGCGCTTCGACGGCGGACGGTGGCTGGTCACCGGCGCCTCGCAGGTCACCCAAGGAGCGTGCGCGGCGCGCACGATCCTGCTCGGGGCCCATACCGGGGACGGTGACGTCGTCTGGCTGCTGGTGGACCCCGAAAACCCCTCGGCCACAGTCGAACCCGTAGCAGGCACCGACCTTGTCGCCGACGCCGGAATCCTCCGACTCGACGACTACAGCGCGACCGAGTCGGAGGTCCTCAGCGGCATCGACTCCGATCGCGCGCGGTGCGTCGCCGTGGGTCTGGTGGCCAGCACGATGGCCGGCATCGCGCAGTGGTGCGTCGAGGCGGTCACCGCGCACCTACGCATCCGGGAACAGTTCGGCAAGGTGATCGGAACCTTCCAGGCGTTGCAACACAACGCCGCGATGCTGTTGGTCAACAGCGAATTGGCCACCGCGGCGGCCTGGGACGCGGTCCGCGCCGTCGACGAATCGCTCGACCAGCACCGCCTCGCGGCGGCGGGGGCGGCGACCATCGCGGTGTCGCCGATCCCGGACCTGGTGCTCGACGCCCTGACGATGCTCGGCGCCATCGGTTTCACCTGGGAACACGACGTGCACCTGTACTGGCGGCGGGCCATCAGCCTGGCGGGATCGATAGGCCCGGCGAATCGCTGGGCGCGGCGGCTGGGAGAGCTCGCGTGCACGCAGACACGCGACATGTCAGTCAATCTCGGCGACGCGGAATCGCAATTTCGTGCCTGGGTCGCCGAGACGCTGGATGCCGCCCTGCAGTTGCGCAACGACACACCCGCACCGCACGGCGACTACGCGGACCAGGCCTCCGGGCCGCAGCGCACGTTGATCGCCGACGCCGGTCTGATGGCGCCGCACTGGCCGGCCCCCTGGGGCGTCGGGGCGGACCCGTTGAAGCAGCTCATCATCGACGAGGAGTTCGCCAAGCGGCCCGGGCTGGTCCGGCCATCGCTGAACATCGCCGAGTGGATCCTGCCCTCGGTAATGGCCGCAGCACCAAAAGACCTGCAGGAAAAGATGATTCCGCCGACCCAACGTGGCGAGATTCACTGGTGCCAGCTGTTCAGCGAGCCGGGCGCCGGCTCCGACCTCGCGTCGCTGACCACCCGGGCGACCAAGGTCGACGGCGGCTGGCGGATCAACGGCCACAAGATCTGGACGTCGTTGGCGCAGTACGCCGACCTCGGTGCTCTGCTGGCCCGCACCGACCCCGAAGCCAGCAAGCACCGCGGCATCGGCTACTTCATTCTCGACATGCGATCGCCCGGCATCGAAATCCAGCCGATCAAGACGGCTACCGGGCAGGCGCACTTCAACGAGGTGTTCCTCAACGATGTCTTCGTTCCCGACGAGATGCTGCTGGGCGGCCCGACCGACGGGTGGAGCCTCGCGATCGCGACGATGGCCGAAGAGCGTTCGGCCATCAGCGGATACGTCAAGTTCGACCGGGCCATCGCATTGCGCAGGCTCGCCGCTGCGCCCGGACCCGACCGCGACGACGCCCTGCGCGAGCTCGGCGAGCTCGACGCCTATACCAACGCGATCAGGGCGCTCGGGGTACGCGAAACCATCCGGCTGCTCGACGGGCAGTCGTCGGGTCCGGCATCCAGCATCGCGAAGGTCGCGATGAATGTGTTGCTGCGGCGCACCTTCCAGGCCACGCTGCAGTTGACCGGGCAGGTGGCGATGGTCGACGACCCCGATGCCGCGGTCGTGGAGCCCTATCTGCATCTCCCGGCCGAGTTGATCGGCGGGGGGACCAGGGAGATCCAGCTCAACATCATCGCGCAGATGATTCTCGGCCTACCCCGGAAATAAGGACACAGCATGGGACTACGCGGAGAAGCCGCGATCGTCGGATACGTCGAACTGCCGCCCGAGCGCATGACCAAGGCGTCACCCGCGCCGTTCGCCATCGAGCAGTGGGCCGAACTCGGCGCCGCCGCGCTGGACGACGCGGGCCTGCCCTTCGACGTCGTCAACGGGATCGTCGCGTCACACCTGGCCGAGTCGGAGATCTTCGTGCCCTCCACGATCGCCGAATACCTGGGCGTGGGAGCGAGATTCGCCGAGCACGTCGACCTCGGCGGGGCCAGCGCCGCCGCCATGGTGTGGCGGGCCGCCGCCGCCGTCGAACTCGGCATCTGCGACGCGGTGCTGTGTGCGCTGCCCGCCCGCTACATCACCCCGATGTCGCCGAAGAAGCCCAAGGCCTACGGCGACGCGCTGTACTTCGGTTCGTCGAGCAACCAATACGGCTCTCCGCAAGCCGAATTCGAAATTCCCTACGGCAACCTCGGCCAGAACGGCCCGTACGGCCAGGTGGCCCAGCGCTACGCAGCGGTGTACGGCTACGACGAGCGGGCCATGGCCAAGCTCGTCGCCGACACCCGGGTCAACGCCAACCACACCGACGGTGCGATCTGGAAGGACAAGCCGCTCACCGTCGACGACGTGCTGGCCAGCCCGGTGATCGCCGACCCGCTGCACATGCTGGAGATCGTCATGCCCTGCGTCGGGGGCGCGGCGGTCGTCGTCGCCAGTGCGGACCTCGCCAAGCGGTCGCGCAATCGTCCGGTGTGGATCAAGGGATTCGGCGAACACGTGCCGTTCAAGACCCCGACGTACGCCGAGGATCTGCTCAACACCCCGATCGCCGCTGCCGCCGACACCGCCTTCGCGATGACCGACCTGACCCGTGACCAGATGGACATGGTCTCGATCTATGACTGCTACACCATCACCGTGCTGCTCTCGCTGGAGGACGCCGGCTTCTGCGAGAAGGGCAAGGGCATGGACTTCGTCGCCAACCACGACCTGACCTTCCGCGGCGACTTCCCGCTCAACACCGCCGGCGGCCAATTGGGCTTCGGGCAAGCGGGTTTGGCCGGCGGAATGCATCACGTCTGCGACGCCACCCGCCAGATCATGGGCCGCGCGGGCGCCGCGCAGATCGCCGACTGCAACCGGGCCTTCGTGTCCGGCAACGGGGGCATCCTGTCCGAGCAGACGACGCTCATCCTGGAGGGAGACTGACCGTGGCCACCTTCGAACGACCGATGCCCGTCAAAACGCCGACCAGCGCACCGTTTTGGGATGCGCTCGCGCAGCATCGCATCGTCATCCAGTACTCGCCGTCGTCACAGGCCTACGTGTTCTACCCGCGGGTGCGCGCGCCGCGCACCCTGGCCGACGACCTGGAATGGCGCGAAATCTCCGGGATGGGGACCCTCTACTCATACACGGTGGCCCATCGGCCGGTCAGTCCGCATTTCGCCGACGCCGTGCCCCAGCTGCTCGCCATCGTCGAATGGGACGAGGGCCCAAGGTTTTCCACGGAGATGGTCAACGTCGACCCGGCCGGCCTGAAGGTCGGGATGCGGGTGAAGCCGGTCTTCTGCGACTACCCCGAACACGAGGTCACGCTGCTGCGTTACGAGCCCGCCTGACCTAGGTCGACGACCGCACCACCAGGTGGGCGATGTCGGTCAGCTCGGGAGACGCCGGCGCGGGGTGCCCCAGCCGCTCGAAGACCGCGGCAAGCGCGGCGTCGGCGACCGCGCAGGGATCGAATTGCACCGTGGTCAACGGCGGCGTGCTCACCACGCCCATCGGGCTGGCGTCGACGCCCATCACCGCGAGGTCGCCGGGACAGCGCAGCCCCGCCTGATGAATCCCGTACAGGACGAGGCAGGCGATCTCGTCGCTTTGTGCGCACACCGCGGTCACCCCGTCACCCACCCAGCCGGTGACCACGTCGGCGGCGTTGTCCAGGGTGACCTCGTCGGCCCGCACGTCGGGAAGGCCGCGCAACTGCGCCGCCCGGGACACACCCTCGAACCAGTAGTCGCCCAGCGGGCGCCATCGCGCAATCCCGGTGTAGGCGAACGCGATCCGGCGATGGCCCCGCTCGACCAGGTGATCGACCCGCATCTCGCCCACGGACAGATGCGGATCTTTGAGCGCGGGCAGTGTGCCGATCTCGATGTGGGGAATTCCCGCGCTCGTCACCGCCTGCCGCGCGGCCGTGCTCAGCGGGAACAGGCTGGTGACCGCGACGGGATCCAGATTCTCGATCGCGTCGACCACGTGCTGGTCGTCGTCTGTCTCGAACACCTGCACCTGAAGAAAACCCTCGCGGGCCAGCGCGGTTGTCATCCGGCTGCCGGCCTGCATCGGCATCTCGCCCACGGCCACGTGCGGCACCACGTAGAGCACCACTCCGCTTTTGCCGCGCGCGAGGTTGCGGGCGGCCAGATTGGGCCGGTACCCGAGCAGTTTGGCCGCGCGGTACACCGCGTCGCGGGTCTCCGCGGAGATGCGGCGGCCCCGCGCGTTGTTGAGGACGTAACTGACCGTGGCGGTGGACACGCTGGCCAGTCGGGCCACGTCGGCGGTGGTCGGACGCGCAGCTTTATTGGTGCTCAACTTCCGTTACCTTCCGGGCCCGGTCATGCCCCATGGTGGCACGGGACGCCGATTGGCACCGCGCCATCCCACGCTCGGCACCCGGGCTTGCCGCCGCACCTCAGACTAATAGTCGATATCTGCACGCCGGTCGGAGGTGACCGGAGCTACCCCGGGGCTCGCGATAGCGTCGTTGCCACATCGTGGATTAAGCCCGATGAAGCCGTCATCCATGTCCCAGAGCCCGGTTGACACTGTGACATGCGCCATTATCTACTAGTCACTATCAACCGAACCAGGAGCGCGGCATGAACAAGGACGATCTGATCCTGATCAGCGTGGACGATCACATCGCCGAGCCGGCCGACATGTTCGACGCGCACGTCCCCGCCGCCTACAAGGACCGCGCCCCGCGGGTGGTCATCGAACCCGACGGCATCCAGCAGTGGTACTACGGCGAGATCCGCGGACGCAACATGGGACTGAACGCCGTCGCGGGAAAGCCGCGCGAGATGTACAACATCGACGCCTCACGCTACGACGAGATGCGGCCGGGCTGCTTCAACGTCGACGAGCGGGTGCGGGACATGAACGCCGGCGGCCAGCTGGCGGGGTTGAACTTCCCGAACTTCACCGGCTTCTCCGGCCAGGTCCTCAACCAGGGTCCCGACCGAGACACCAACCTGGTGATGATCAAGGCCTACAACGACTGGCACGTCGACGAATGGTGCGGGGCGTACCCGGGCCGATTCATCCCGTGCGGCATCCTGCCGCTGTTCGACGTGGCCGAGGCCGCCAAGGAGGTCAAACGGCTCGCCGCCAAGGGTTGTCACGCCGTCACGTTCTCGGAGAACCCAGAGGCGTTGCAAATGCCCAGCATTCACACCAGGTACTGGTACCCGTTGTTCGAGGCCGTCTGCGAAAGCAATACGGTGCTGTGCACCCACGTGGGCTCCGCGTCGCGCTCGCCGCAGGTGTCGACCGACGCGCCGCCCAGCGTGCAGATGACCGCCTCATCGATGATGAGCATGTTCACCTTCACCGAGCTGATCTGGGCGGAGTTCTGGGCGGACTTCCCACAGCTGAAATTCTCCCTGACCGAGGGCGACGTCGGCTGGATCCCCTACTTCCTCTGGCGGGCCGAGCACGTCTACAACCGGCACTCGGGTTGGACGCTGGCGTCATTCCCGCCCGGCTACGACGGGCCGACCGACGTGTTCAAGCGGCACTTCTACACCTGCTTCATCAGCGACAAAGTCGGTGTGCAGAACATGAATTGGTTCAACGAGGACATGCTGTGCTGGGAGTCCGACTTCCCACACTCCGACAGCAACTGGCCGTTCGCGCCCGAGGACATCATCGCCACCATGGGCCACCTCGACGACGCGGTGATCGACAAGATCACCCATCAAAACGCCATGGCCGCATACTCATTCGACCCGTTCCAGTACATCCCGAAGGAACACGCGCGGGCAGGCTACCTGCGCGCGCAGGCCACCGACGTCGACGTGGTCACCCATGTCGGCCGCCAGGCCAGCCAGCGTGACCGGGACGCGTGGACGCGGATGACGCAGTTCGCCCTGCAGGCACAGGCCTCGGCGCAGGCGCCGGTGACGGTCGAGGTATCAGATATTTCCGGGCGATCCGCCCGGCGTGGCGCCACCACCCTGGGCAACTGAGCGTGGCAGCCGAGCCGCCGTTCGCGGACTGGCGCGTGCTGGAGTTGTCCAACGGCCTGGCGGCGTCCTATTGCGGCAAGATGTTCGCCGACGCCGGCGCCGACGTCGTGAAAATCGAATCACCACAGGGTGATTCGCTGCGCGGCGGGTCGGCCGGCGGACCGCCCGGGGCGCTGTTCGGCTACCTGGCCGCGGGTAAGAAGTCAGTGGTCGACCACGGCCAGGCCGAGGTCAGCTCGCTGCTGGCCGGCGCCGACCTCGTGCTCACCGACCTCACCGACGGCTGGACGCTCGAGGCCATCACCGCCCATACCGCCGCGTCGGCCGTGGTCGCGGCCATCACGCCGTTCGGCACCAGCGGGCCCTACGTCGAAAACCAGGTCGCCGCCAACGAATTCATTCTGCAGGCGTTGTGCGGATCGATCGCCGGTCGCGGCTGGCCGGACGATGAGCCGGTGCAGGCCGGCGGCCGGCTCGGCGAGTGGCTGGCGGGCACCTTCGCGGCGGCGGTGGCCGCGGCCACAACGCGGCACGCCGCGCGCAGCGGCCGCGGCGAGATCATCGACGTCTCGACGTACGAGGCCATGGCGATCGCCATGGGCGGTCTGTCCGCCATGTCGGCCAGCGTGCTGGGCGCCGATTCGCTGCTGCACGAACGCAGCCTGGAGCTACCCTCGATCGTTGCGACGGCCGACGGCATGGTCGGCTTCTGCACCATCACCGCGCAGCAGTTCCAGGACTTCCTGGTGATGATCGAACGCCCCGATTTGGTCGACGACGCCGAACTGGCCTCGTTCGCCGGCCGCGTCGAGCGCCGCGACGAATTCCTCGCCATGGTGACCGATTGGACTGGGAGCCGAACCACCCAGGAGATCGTCGATCTCGCGGTGGCATTCCGGATTCCGGTCGCCCCCATTGCGACTCCCGAGATGCTGCCCGAGATCGACCACTTCGTACAACGCGGCGTCTTCGTCGAATCGCCGTCCGGGGTGTTGGCCCCGCGGGTGCCGTATCGCAGCGACGCGATGACCACGGGGGCGCCCGCGGAACCGCCGCAACTCGGCGCCGACACCGGGCGCGTGCGGTGGCCCGCCCGCCCCGAATCGGCGCACGGCGACGACGCCGAGGCACTGCCGCTGTACGACATCCGGGTCACCGACTTCACCGCCTTCTGGGCCGGACCGGTCGCCACCCAACTGCTGGGCGCCCTGGGCGCCGACGTGATCAAGATCGAGGGGGTGCGACGCCCCGACGGCATGCGGTTCTCCGCCGGCCGTCCACCCGACTGGGACCAATGGTGGGAATGGGGCCCAGTCTTCTTGTGCAGCAACAACAACAAGCGCGGCGTCAGCATCGAACTCGGCACCGAGGCCGGACGAGGGCTCGCCCTCGAACTCATCGCCGCGAGCGATCTCGTCATCGAGAACTTCTCACCTCGGGTGATGGCGAACTTCGGCCTGGAATTCGACGCGGTACGCACGGCCAACCCGCGGGCGATCATGGTCCGGATGCCCGCGTTCGGCCTCGACGGCCCGTGGCGCGACCGGGTCGGCTTCGCGCAGACCATGGAACAGGCCACCGGCATGGCGTGGATGACCGGACACGACGACGGCCCGCCGGTGATCCCGCGCGGTGTGTGCGATCCGATCGCCGGCCTGCACGCCGCTTTCGCCGCCGTCGCCGCGCTGGCAATCCGCGACCGCCGCGACGCCGGAATGCAGGTGGAGTCAACCATGGTCGAGGCCGCGCTGAACGTCGCGGCCGAAATGCTGGTCGAATATTCCCGGAATGGGATCGCGATGCGCCGCAATGGAAACCGCGGCCAGGACGCCTGCCCCCAGGGCGTCTACCGCTGCCGCGGTGACGACGAGTGGGTCGCGCTCGCCGCCATGGACGCCGCCCCCCGCTCGTCGCTGGCCGGCCTCCTCGGCCAGCCCGGGCTGGAGGAATCCGGCTGGGCCGAGCGCGCCGACGACATCGACAAACTCATCGCCGCCTGGGCCGCGGGACAATCGGTGACCGATGCCGTCGAGGCGCTGCGCGCCGCCGGAGTGGCCGCCGCGCGCGTCACCCCGGCCGCGGCGCTGCTGACCGATCCGCAGCTGCGGGCCCGCGGTTTCTGGGAGACGGTCGACCACCCCGTTGCGGGCACATTCCTTTGCACCGGAATGCCTTTCGCGTTCCTCGGCAGGCCGCGGCGCTGGATCCGGCGGGTGCCACCGCTGTACGGCCAGCACACCGACGAGGTGCTGACCGACATTCTGGGGCACAGCCGGGAGGAGCTGGCCGCGCTGCGGCAATCGGGAACCATCAGCGCCCGGCCGGCGGGCCTGTGACATGCCGGTCAGCCTATGCGTGCCGCCCCGCGCCGGCGAGCTGTGCGCGCCGGTGCGCTTCCTGGTGCGCCAGGACTCGGTGGTGATGGAGCTGACCGCGCGGCACCGCATCACCAGCGTCGAATGGGACGACGACGAACACGCCGTCGCGATGGTCGTCGAGATCACCGACCCGCAGACGGCGCGGCCGATCGACGTGCGCATCGACGTCGTCGAACTGGATGCGGCCGCTTACACCGGGAACGCCGATCCACACGGCAAGACGATCGGCACCATCACCCGCGACGGGCGGCAATACGAGGTCCGCGGCACCTACCTGGGTGTCGTCGCTGACGAAAACTGAAGGGCTGCAACGGAATGGATCATCAGTGACGACGCCGAAACGCACCGCCGCTATCGTCGGCGTGCACAACACGCGGCAGGGGCGCCGTCTGGACGGCGAAACCTCGCGCGGCCTGGCGATCAAGGCGATCCGGGGCGCGCTCGACGACGCCGGCCTGACCCTCGACGACGTCGACGGCATCAGCGCCAGCCCACACTCGACCTCGCTGATCTACGACCTGAGGATCGGGCCGGCCTGGCAGGGCCTGGCGTTCGGGGTCGGCATGATCACCGAGGCGGTGACCGCCATCGAGCACGGCATGGCCGACGTGGTGGTGCTGGTCGCCGCCCAGGCCGGCGAGTACCGCGACCACGAGGCCACCGCGCCATGGACCCGGCCCGAGAACGAATTCGTCGCCCCCTGGGGCATGTTCACCACCGCCGAGTTCGCGCTCATCGCGCGGCGCCACATGCATGCCTATGGCACGACGCGCGAACAACTTTCGATGGTGGCGGCGACCATCCGCAACAACGGCTCACGCAACCCCGAAGCCGTCTACTACGAACGTGGGCCGTTCGCCCCGCAGGACATCACCGCGTCCCGGCCCATCGCCGACCCGTTCCATTTGCTGGACTGCGCCACCACCTCCGAGGGAGGGTGTGCGCTGGTCGTGGCCAACATCGATGCGGTCGACGCTGCGGGCCAACCCATCTACGTGCTCGGCAGCGGCGCGGACTTCCACGGCCCGTCCTACCAGCACCCGCCCGCATTCGACCTCGCCGGGCGGCGTGGGGATCACGTCAACGGCGTAGTGGGCCGGCGCGCCGCCGACTGTGCGTTCAACCATGCGGGGCTGCGCCGCGACGACGTCGACGTGCTGGAACTCTACGACCCGTTCTCCTTCGAAATCATCCGTCAACTCGAGGCTTTCGGCTTCTGCGGTGATGGCGAGGGCGGCCCGTTCGTGGCCGACGGTCACATCGCCATCGACGGCAGCCATCCGATCACCACCGACGGGGGGACCATGTCGTTCAGCCACGCGGGCGCCAATCCGCAGATGATGCAGCGGGCCATCCGCGCGGTCCAACAGCTGCGCGGACAAGCCGGCGATCTTCAGGTCCCCGACGCCCATATCGCGTTGTGCAGCAACGGGGGAGCCGGGGCCCTGTTCACGACGGTGCTGATCCTGGGAGACGAACCACGATGACCTCCGACCCGTTGCGGCCTCAGACCGGACCCGTCCCGCACGCGAGCAGCCACGTCAGCGGGCCGTTCTGGGAGCGATGCCGGTCCCACGAGCTGCGCTACCAGCGTTGCGCGGCTTGCGGATCGGCGAACTTCCCGCCGACCGAACATTGCCGCCAGTGCCTTTCGGAGGACCTCAGCTGGCAGCGGGGCAGCGGGCGTGGCGAGATCTACAGCTGGACGGTCGTATACCGGCCGGTCACAGCGGAATTCGAGCCGCCGTACGCGCCGGCCATCGTCACCCTGGACGAGGGCTACCAGATGTTGACCAACGTCGTCGGCGTACCACCGGAAGCCCTGGACGTCGGCCTGCGGGTGCGGGTGGAGTTCCACGCCACCGGGCCCGACGTGACGCTGCCGTACTTCACCGGCGCCCAGACGGACGGCTCGTGAGCCCCAGGACCGCCAACGGCCTGCCGGTCACCGCCTACCTGGTGCTGGGGGTGCTGGCGGCCAACGACGAGCAACTGACCGCCGGCGAGATCAAGATGCGCGCGGAACTGTCGGTCGGCCACTTCTATTGGTCCCCGTCGGTCAGTCACGTGCGGCGCGAATTGACCCGTCTGCTGCAGCGGGGCATGGTCGGCGAGATCGGCGCGCAATCCGGCAAGCGCGCGATCACCTTGTACGAGGCCACCGACGCCGGCCTCGAGGCGCTGCGCCGCTGGGTTCAGCTTTTCCCGGGCCAGGACCAGGTGGTGATCAAACACCCGGTCATCCTGAAGACCTGGCTGGCCCGCGGGCAGGACCCCGAGCACGTCCTCGACACGCTGGACCGGCATTTGGAGGCGACCCGGGCCCGGCTGGACGAGGCGTTGTGGTCGCGGCAGCGCTCGGTCGAGCTCGGCATCACCGAGGACCCCGAGCAGCGCTACTCGTTCGCGGTGCTGGACTACGCGATCCGCGGGCTGTACGCGGAGATCTCGAACATCTCCCAGTTGCGCGACGAGATCGCCGCCGGCACAACCCGAGACCCGGTCAAACGGGTGCGATGGTCGAAGGGGCAGATCCGCCGCCGGGCACCGAGGAACCCGGGGTAGCCGTGTACGCCGTGCCCCGTGGCTCGCGCTGCCACAGCACCTCTCCCGGCCCGACGTCCGTTCCCTGAGCGATCAACTGGCGCTTGAGCACCTTGTGCGTTGCGGTGCTGGGCAGGTCGGGGGCGATGCGGACGTAGCGTGGGCGCGCCTTGGGGGACAGGTCGGGCTGCGCGTCCAGGAACGCCTCGAATTCGGCGGGCCCGAGGGTGTGGCCGTCGTTCAGGACGATCGCGGCCATCACCTGATCACCGACGTGACCGTCGGCGACGGCATAGACCGCGATGCGGCTGATCGCACTGTGGCGCAACAGAATCCGCTCGATCGGCGCCGCGGCCAGGTTCTCGCCGTCCACGCGCATCCAGTCCGCGGTGCGCCCGGCCAGGTAGATCCATCCGTCGGCGTCGCGGTACGCCAGGTCGCCGGACCAGTACATGCCGTGGCGCATGCGTTCGGCGTTGGCGTCCGGGTCGTTGTAGTAGCCGGTGAAGAAGCCCGAACCCGCCGTGTTGACCAACTCGCCGATCGCTTCGTCGGCGTTGAGCAGCGCCCCGTCGGCATCGAACCGGGCGACGGCGCACTCGGTGACGGTGTCGCTGTTGTAGATCGCGATCCCGTCCATGCCTTTGCCGATCGAACCCTTGGGCGTGCCCTGTTCGCGTATCACGATGACGGCGTTCTCGGTGGAGCCGAAGCCGTCCTCGACCTGCACACCGAAGCGGCGGGCGAATTCGTCGATGTCCTTGTCGTTGGCCTCGTTGCCGAAGGCCACCCGCAGGGGATTGTCGGCGTCGTCGTCGCGTTCCGCGGTGGCGAGGATGTAGGCGAGCGGCTTGCCCACGTAGTTCATGTAGGTCGCGCCGTGGCGGCGGATGTCGTCGAGGAAACTGCGTGCCGAGAACTTCGCCGGCACCATGGCGGCACCGGAGCACACCGCGGGCGCCCACCCGGCGACGACCGCGTTGGAGTGAAACAGCGGCATCGAGACGTAGCAGGTGTCCCGTTCGGTGAGGCCGAAGCGCTGGACCAGGTTCAGTCCGGCGAACGTCGCCATGAGGTGTGATACCTGCACCGCCTTGGGATTTCCGCTCGTCCCCGAGGTGAAGATCATCATGAAGGCGTCCATCGCGGTGACCTCGCGATGCGGCTTCATTTCACCGGCGGCGTCGAGGAATTCGCGCCACTGTGGAGTCGAGGAGTCGAGGACCTGCGTGGCGCCGAGGTCCAAGCCGTCCAGCAGCGGCCGGTGTTCGGCGTCGGTGACGACGAACTGGCAGTCCGCGCGCCGGACGTCGGCGGCCAGCGCCTCACCGCGCCGGGTGGTGTTCAGCCCGCACAGGACGTAGCCGCCGAGCCCGGCCGCGGCCATCTGGCTGACCATCTCGGGGGTGTTTCCCAGCAGGGCGCCGATGTGCATCGGCCGCTGTGGGTCGGCCGCGGCCAGCAGGGCGGCCGCCCGCGCCGCGGCGCCCGCCAGATACTGACGCCAAGTCCATTGCACGTCACGGTATTTCACCGCGACTCCGGGATCGGACAGGCGGTTGCGCAGCAGCGCCTGAATCGTGTCGTCAGCCATCGGTCGGATTCACCCTCACTCCGCCCGTACTACGAGACGAGACGGTCCGTCTTATAGTAGCGGGCGGCGCAGCGCCGCCAAGCCTCAGCACCGGCGGACGCATAACCCGCACCACCTCGCGTTGTGGAAATTGTCATACCCATTTCGCCCAGGATTCCCGATCGAAGACCGCGTGTATAGCCATTCCGTTCGCATTCAGCGGCCATCATGGAACCCATGCTCTTTGAGTTGCACAGGTCGCTGATCCTGCTCAGGAATCGAGCGCGCGAATATCGCCTCGAAGTCGCACAATCGCGGTCGATGGGCGTCTCCGGCCGGCGGCGTCGCCGCAGTGAACCGGCCGCGCCCGCAGACAACGACCAAAACTGATATCGCTCAACGCCGTTGGCAATCGAGGCGATCGCCGGCCGACTGCCTAACCACCCACCATCATCAGGCCGCCGTCGACGGCCAGCAGTTGGCCGGTGATGAAGCCCGAGCCGGGGCCGGCCAGGAAAACGAGCATCGGGCCGACGTCGCGGGCGGGCTCACCCAGCGTGCCGCCGAGCGGGATCATCATCTGCATCTGCTGGTCGATCAGGGCCGCGGCGTCCGGACCGAGAAAATCGCGCAGCCGATCGGCGCCCGCCGTCTGCACCGCGGGCGCCAGGGCATTGACCGTGATGTGGTCGGCGGCCCAGGCCTTGGCGGCCGACCGCGTCCAGGCCTGGACCGCGCCCTTCGTCGCGGCGTAGACGGCCGATATCGGGCTGCCCATCACGGCTTCGGATGACCCGAAGTTGATGATGCGTCCCCCCTTGGGGTCTTGGTCCTTCATCACCGCGTAGGCGGCCTGGTTGGTGAGGATGGTCGCCTTGATGTTGGTGTCCAACAGGAATGAGATGTCGTCGGCGCCGATGTAGCCGGGAATCCCCGCCTGCCACAGCCCGGCGGCGTTCACCAGCACGTCGAGCCCCCCGAGGCGCTGCGCCGCCGCGCCGACCATCGCCGTGACGGCCTCGGCCTCGCGCACGTCGCACCGCAACCACTCGGCCGTGAGGCCGTCCGGCGGTGGCGTCTGGTGATAGGTCGCGGCGACCCTGGCCCCCGCCTCCGTCAGGACGGAGACGGCGGCCGCGCCGATACCGGTGGCGCCGCCGGTGACCAGGATTCGCCTGCCGAACAGGGGAGACGTCGCGTCTGACATGGCCACGACGCTACCGCGAGCGAACGCCGCCGCCGCGGCGGCATCACGCCGGTCAGGCGCGCACCGCGATCGTCGACAGCAGGTCGGCGAGCCGGTCGGGCTGATCGATCATGGAAAAGGTCCTGGCCCCCGCGATGACTTCGAGGCGGGCGTTGGGAATGGTCGCTGCCAGCCGCGCCCCGTCGTCCTGCTCGAAGAACACGTCGTCGCCCGACCACGCGATGAGCGTCGGCTTGTCGAAGTCGTACAGCCGGGCCGCGGCCGTCGTCGTCACCTCGGTCCGCATCGACAGGGTGAACTGTCGCAGATCCTCGGCGACCGCCGGCAGCGACAGCGCCGGGCGCACCCAGAGCTCGGTGAGCTCATCGATGTTGCGATGCGCCAACCCATCGAACGCGCGCTTGCGTGCCGCCGGCACCCGCATGGCCTGGGCCACGGCCCGGAACGTCGCCTTCGACCTGGCCGCCAGGATCACCGGCTTGAGGATCGGAGGTGGAAAGTGTTCGAACGCATCGCAACTCGTGAGCACCAGCGCGCCCAGCCGCTCGCGATGATGCACGGCCACCAGCTGCGTGACGACGCCGCCGGTGTCGTTGCCGACCAGCACCACATCCCGCAGGTCGAGCGCGGCGAGCACTTCGGCGACCATGCCGGCAACACCGGTGATGGTCCGGTCGGCGCCGCGGCGCAGCGGCTCCGGATGCGCGCCCAACGGCCAGGTCGGGGCGATGCAGCGCAGACCACGGGCGGCAAGGCGCTCGCTGACCTGGCGCCACAATTGCCCGCCCATCATGTATCCGTGCACGAAGACCACCGGCCTGCCGTCCTCGGGTCCGGTTGCTTCGTAATGGATGGTTCCGGCACTAATGTCGATCGTCGACATAGCAAACTCCTACTTCAGAGATACACTTACAAACAGGCTGCCTGTTCGTAAGTTACCAACAGGTTGTATGGAAAGCAAGAGACGGACCCAGGAAGAGCGCTCCGCGGCGACCCGCGACGCGCTGATCGCGGCTGCCCGCAAGCTGTGGGGGCTGCGGGGCTACGCCGACGTGGGCACGCCGGAGATCGCCACCGCCGCCGGCGTCACCCGGGGCGCGATGTATCACCAATTCGCCGACAAGGCAGCGTTATTCCGCGAGGTCATCGAGGTCGTCGAGCAGGATGTGATGGGGCGGATGGCCGTCGTGGTGGCCGAATCCGGGGCCACCACGCCCACGGAGGCGGTCCGCGCCGCGGTGGACGCGTGGCTCGACGTTTCCGGCGATCCCGAGGTGCGCCAGCTGATCCTGTTGGATGCGCCGAGCGTGCTCGGCTGGGCCGAATTCCGTGATGTCGCGCAGCGATACAGCCTCGGCATGACCGAGCAGATGCTCAGCGAGGCCATCCGGGCCGGCGAACTGGCCGAGCAGCCGGTGCGGCCGTTGGCCCACGTGCTGATCGGCGCGCTCGACGAGGCGGCCATGGTGATCGCCACCGCCGACGACCCGCAACGGGCCCGTCGAGAAATCGGTCAGGTACTGCACCGGCTCATCGGCGCGATGTTCGACGCGCGGTGAGGTCGAAACTCCCGGCCACCGACCGACTTCCGTCAACTCCCGCGAACACTGGCGACGCCGGTGATGACGCCTTGGATCAGCCGATCCAGGTGCTCGGCATCGTCCACGGCCGGCTGGCCCGCGACGAAGGTCAGCATGATGCCGTTGATGAACGCGAGCGTGGCGATCGCCTGGTCGTCGACCAGCGCCGGATCGGGCGCGCTGTCGGCGGGATGCCACTGGGTGACGACGTCACGCGCCAGCGCGTAGAGGCGGGCGGCGGAGTCGCTGAGGGCCGCGGCCAGCTCGGTGTCGCGGCCGGCGAGCAGCGCGAGTTCGTAGCGCGCCTTGGCGCGGGTCAACCAGGGCTCGCTGTTGACGTACATCACGATGCGCGCCAGGCCCGCGGTGCCGGTGAACTGGGTGGCGTGATCCTCGGCGAGCTCGGCCATCATCGAGAAGTCGGCGAGGTCGAGTTCGGCCAGCCGCGTCGCCATCGCGTGCATCAGCGCCTTGCGGGTCCGAAAGTAGAACGACGTGGTGCCGGCCGGCACACCGGCATGCTCGTCGACCTTCGGGTGACTGACGCCGTGCACCCCGTTGCCGCCCAGCAGTTCGATCGCGGCGTCGGCGAGCTGGCGGCGCCGCTCCGCCGCGTTGTGCTTTCTACGTGCAGCGATACACCCCAGTTTAGAACTGGCCGCAGTTCGGTGCGGTGGGCTCGCCGTTGAAGCGGGCGGCGATCCATTGCATGGCGGGTTCGCCGTCGACCAGCATCGGCAACGCATGGTTGATGACGAGCTTGTTGAGGAAGGGCGGCTCTTCGTTGGTGCGGAATTCGACGTCGGCGCCCTGGGCGCACCAATCGCGGCCGAGCTGGTTGGCTGCGGTCCACGGCACCAGCGGATCGTAGCGATTGCTGTCGATCATCACCGGCGCGTTGGGTTTGTAGCGCCCGATCCGCTGATCTTCGAACATGGTGCTGAACGGCTCTTCGTTGACCAGTTGATTGATGTCCTCGGTGAAATAGGGCTGGATATGACGAAACATGAAGTCCAGCAACGTCTGTCCCACGCACTGGCGTGACACCGATTCGAGCATCGCCAGCCCGCGCGGGGTCATCTTGGAGCGGATGGTGTCGGCGAACTCCGGGTAGGCCGCCATCACGCTGTTCAGCGCGTACCCGACGACACCGACCAGGGCGCTGCCGTCGGCGTAGGGGAACAGCTCCTTGAGGTTGGCCGGCGGCGCCCCGGCGTAGGTGCCCACGATATGGAGGTCGGGGGCGTAGGCCGACGCCAGCTCGGCCGCCGAAGCGGTTGCGCCGCCGCCCTGCGAATAGCCCCAAAAGGCCACCGGCCCATGCGGATCCAACGACGTTCCGGGTAGCTTCATGGCGGCGCGGGCGGCATCGAGCACGGCCTGGCCCTCGGCTACCCTGCCCACATAGGTGTGCATCGACGGGGTGCCCAGGCCCTGGTAATCGGTCATCACGATGGCGAAGCCACGGGCGACCATGGTGGCGACGAACAGCTCCTCGTAGTTGAACATGATGTCCCAGCCGCCCGAATAGTGGATGCCCTGGTTGAACATTCGCGACGGGGCGCACTGATTGCCCTGGCCCTGGGTCCCGGGTGCGTAACTGATCAACGGCCGCGGCCCACCGCCGGGCCAGTCGTTATAGGGCTCGAAGTAGGTGCCGGTGACCGCGATGGGGTTGCCGCGGGTATCGGTGCTGCGGTACATGATCCGAGTGCCGGTGGCCATGATCGCGCCCAGCTGGCCGGACGGCTCCAGCACCAGCCGCGACGGCTCGGTGCGGATCAGGTCGCCGGGCTGGCCCGGCGGTAGGGGATCCGGCGGTAGATAAAAGTCGGCGTACTGCGGTTCGTCGCCGCCGTCGGCCCGCGCATTTCCGACACCGACGAATGCGGAAACAATTATCAGTAGTGCTGCGAAAACTCCCCCGGCCCGACGCATTACGGAACGGTAACAATCAACGGGTCGCCAGCGGAAGAGTAATCTCTAAATTTTTAGAGATCGATTGTCGCTACCGATGTTTCTGGCTGAAGAATTGCCAGATGGTGTCCGTGGCGTCGAGCGCCGTCGACGGCGCCGGGATCCCGGCGACCTTTTCCGCCAGGGGACTCGGCTCGCCGCCCGGCCATTGATGGCCGGCCCCCGCCACCGAGATCAGCTGCACGGTGCGCTCGTCGGCGCAGCCCGCCGTTTGCGTGGTCACGCCGCCGGCGGTGGTCGAGGTCGGCGCCCCGCATCCGTCGATGGCGCGCCAGGTGGCATTGACGGATTCCACCGACGGGCCGTCGACGCGTGGGGATCCGTTGATCGCGAACGCCTTTCCGGGGCCGCCGTTATACGGCACGCGGTCGTCGGCGGTGCCGTGGATCTGCAGCACGGATGCCGGCCGCGCCGCGGAGCAGTCGGTCAGCAGGGTGCCGGCCACCGGTGCGATCGCCGCGAAGGTGTCGGACTGGCAGCCCAGGCGAAGCGCCATCATGGCACCGTTCGACATGCCCGTGACATAGATCCGCGCGCGATCGACCGGGATCTCCTGCTCGATGGCGCCGACCATGGCGGTGATGAATCCGACGTCGTCGGTGTTGAGGTGTCCGGGCTCGCCGCAGCAGGTGCCGGCGTTCCAGGCCCGGTTGAGTCGGTCGGGGTAGGCGACCAGGAAGTGTCCGTTGTCCGCCTCGGCGTCCCAGTGGTAGGAACGCTCGGCCTGCGCACCGTTGCCGAAGCCGCCGTGCAGCATCACCACCACCGGCACGGCCTCGAACAGCCCCTCCGGCCGGTACAGGTGAAAGGTCCGGTTCGCTCCGCCCGCGGAGATGCTTTGCGTGGATCGCCCCACCGGGATCGATTGCGCGCCAGGGTTTCCCAGCGCATGACCGCCGCCTAGACATCCGCCGAGCACGACAACCAGAACGGGCGGCAGGCAGACGCTGGCCACCCGGATCCATCCCCATCGCATGAGCACAGCGTGGCACCGATGCGCAGTTTTGACAAGTAACTTGTCAATCCGGGTTCGGGTGGCAGACTGTCGACATGGCACAGGAACCGGGTTCCGGGTGGGAGCCCACCGTGCCGGCGCTGGTGAACCTGGTCGCCGCCGGCGGGGCGCCGCACTTGCGTGCGGCGTTCGCCGCGGCGGGTCTCGACGGGATCCGTCCCGCGCAATCGGTCGCCCTGGTGCCGTTGGCGGCGGGCGGATTGCACGCATCCGATCTGGCCGATCGCCTCAGGGTGAGTCGCCAGGCGGTGGCCCAGGCGATAGCGGCCCTGGAGCGGCATGGCTACGTCACCCGAGGGCCCGACCCGGTGGACGCGCGTGCCCGCATCATCGAGCTGACCGCGCGCGGCCGCCGGGCGCTGCAGGTAATGCGCTCTAACGCACTGGCTTTGGAGCAGCGATGGGCCGAAGTGCTGGGCGAGCGACGGCTGGGGGAGTTACGCGAGACTCTGACGGCGTTGCTGGCCAGTGAGGCCGGTGTGCCGCCGAAATCAGTTGACTAGCGGCCCGTTACGGCGTCTTGAGGAACACGTCGTTGAGCGTGACGGTGCGGAGGTTCCGGTCGCGGATGATGTCCACGAGTTGCGGATAGACATGCGTCACCGGCAGATGATTGAGGTGTCCGATCACGATGGACTGCGGCGTGAAGTACTGATCGGCCATCTGCACGATGTACTCCTCGGTGATCAACGTCGAGTCCGACAGCGATCCCGACCACAAGGTCGGGACCTTGTAACCGAGGTCGGCGGCCACCGCGTCGACGGCCGCGTTGCGCTTGGCGTACGGCGGCCGCCAATACGGCTTGGCGCCGATCCCGTACGTGTTCTTCAGAAACGCATCGTTGCGTGAGAGCTGTTCGGCGACTTGCTCTTTCGTCAGGGTGGTCAAGTCCGGGTGTGACCAGGTGTGGTTGCCGAGCTGAATCTGCCCGCTGTCCACCAACGGCCGAAGCATCTCCAGATTCTCGGTCCACGAGTCATAGACCCCGTTGACGAAATAGGTCAGCCGGATGTCGGTGTCCTTGGCGAACTGCGTATAGGCCCGCACCACCTCGCTGTTGACGCCGTCGTCGACGGTCAGCGCGAGCAGATCGCCCTCGCCGGGGATCTTCGTCAGGGCGCCACCGCCGGGCAGCGGGATGCGGGCGCTCGGTGGCGGGGGCGGCAGCAGGGCCTGTGGGGCGGTCG